>JBAXOA010000054.1:0-26805 GCA_037133495.1 Mariniphaga sp.
TCTCTGCGTAGCTTTGCGCCTTCTCTGCGTATCTCCGCGGTAAAAAGACTTTTGAAACAGCCTCTTTTTATTTTAGCAAGATGAACCTTTGTCATATTTTTTATCACTTACAAGCTCGCTTGCAACAATCTATTAAAGAATCAAGCCGTCTAAATCCACCTGATCTCATGAAAATAAACAAATTTTTATTTATTGGTATCCTATCGATTTTCATTTCGTGTCAGAAAAGAATGATGATAATCGCCAATCTTGAAGGGGACTTAATTGCAAAAAATGTAATAGAAGTGAAATGCGATCAGCCCGGTCATTTGCAAAATGCAGAGTATCGCTGGTATATCGCTTCATCCCCGAATGGTGAATGGGAAAAAATTCAGGGCAACTGGATGAATAAAATTGTTTTGCTGACTTCCTACGTTGACAAATATCTCAAATGCGAAATTGTTTTTAAGGCAAACGGGAGCGATGAGAAAGTCACAGCATCGGTAATATCCTCAAAACCCGTCGAATACAAAGGAAATCCCAATACTGACTGGTTCCGGGATGCCGGTTTTGGCATTATGGTTCATTTCTTGAAGGAGGTCTTTGTTCCTGCAGGAGGTGCCACAGAATGGAATGACGCGGTAAATAAATTTAATGTGGAAAAATTTGCCGAACAGGCTAATGAAGCCGGTGTCGGTTACGTACTGTTTACCCTGGGACAAAATTCAGGGTATTACTGTTCTCCTAATTCAGCTTTCGATGCTGCAGTAGGAGTGGAGCCGGGTGAGTTATGCTCAAAACGCGATTTACCAATGGATCTGATGAAAGAGCTGAATAAATATGATATCCCACTGTTGCTTTATCTGCCAAGTAATCCGCCGGTCAATAATAAACTAGTATCTGACAAGTTCAATTACCCTTTTAAAAAAGACTCTGCAACCAGCCAGTTCAATCAACCTATCCTGGAAGATATGATCAGGGAATGGAGCCTTAGATACGGGAAAGGAGTTAAAGGATGGTGGTTTGATGGATTGTATTCGTGGAATGCGATCAGGAGCACACGAATGGATATGTCTCTTAAATACAACATCAGCACTCATACCCTTGCCGCAAAGGCGGGGAATAAATCAAGCATCGTAACATACAACAGCGGTTTTGGCAAGATCAAGGTGAATACTCCTTATTGCGATTACACATCCGGTGAAAAAAGCACAATCGATGAAATTCCAGATGGCAGATGGGCAGCCGATGGTGTCCAGTGGTTTTTATTCACCTATCTCGGCGAGAAATGGGGAGGGAAAGGGCAACAATTTAAGACAGAGAAGCTGACCGGAATGGCACAGAAAATTATTAAAAATGGAGGTGTATTATGTCTCGAAGTTGTACCTGAAGCCACCGGAGAAATTCTTCCACATCACCTTGAGCAGATTAAAGCTGTTGCAAAAGAACTTAAAAATATCAGGTAATTTAAAAACAAATTATCTACTGATGAATCCAAGAAAATTAACCTTCGTCATCGCTGTAATCAGTGTTATCCTGTTCGGCTTATGCAGATGCGTGCCGGGAGATAAAGCGCAAATTAACGACTGGCTCATTAATGGGGAAGAATATCCTGCCAGGGTTACACAATCGGAAGACGAAAAGGAATTGATAATCTCCAATGGCCTGATAGAAAGAAGGTTCAGGGTGTCTCCAAATCTTGCCACTATTGGAATTAAAAATCTTGTCACCTCTCAAAATTATCTGCGGTCAGTACGCCCTGAAGCGAAAATAACCGTTGACGGCCATAAGTTTAATATTGGCGGATTAACAGGGCAACCAATGCACAGCTACCTGTTAAACGAATGGCTTGATAGTTTGAAAAGTGAACCAAATTCATTTGAATACACCGGTTATTCTATAAACGATATTCGGCCAAGGTTTCCGTGGAAAAAAAGATTGGAATGGATGCCCGAAGATTTGCCATGGCCTCCAAAGGGTATTGAATTCACCCTTAACTTTAAGGCTCCGGACTACAATATTCTGGAAGTTGCAAGAAAAGCTTCGGTCTCCGATTTTAAAAGTCTAAAGGTAAAGATCCATTATGAAATCTACGACGGAATTCCTTTGATCAGTAAATGGCTTAGTATTGATAATCAGATTTGGAAAAGTGTGACACTAAATGGTTATACCAGCGAAATTATAGCAGCTGTTGAGGGAAGATCCGAACAAGACGAACAATCAGGTTGGGAAAAGCCAGGTATTCACATAGAAACCGATTACGGCTCTTCAATCCGCGGAAGAACAGATTATGAAAATGTTGTTACCTGGGTGCCTGATTCTATCTATACTTCACAGATCAGCTGGGAACTTGCAACACCTTGCTTACTTACCGTTCAGCCTCCACTTGGACCTGAGCAGATTATCGAAACCGGAAAAAGTTTTGAATCGTTCCATACATGGGAACTTTACTACGACAGTTCTGAAAAAGAGCGAAAATCTTTATCATTAAGAAAAATGTTCCGGACAATTGCACCTTGGGTAACTGAAAATCCAATACTGATGCATGTCCTGAAAGCTGATTCGGCCTCCGTAAAACTTGCCATTGACCAATGCTCGGAAGTCGGATTTGAAATGGTTATCATGACTTTTGGCAGCGGATTTAATATGGAAAGCGGTAATCCTGCTTACTATCAGAAAATGAAAAAATATGCGGGATATGCCCATTCTAAAGGAATTGCGCTGGGCGGATACAGCCTTTTAGCCAGCCGTTCGATCAGTGAAAAAGATGACGTTATTAATCCAATGACCGGTAAACCGGGAGGATTCGCTGTTTTTGATAATTCACCTTGCCTGGGCAGTACCTGGGGCCGTGAGTATTTCCGAAAAATCTATGAATTATACGAAACATCCGGCCTTGACATTATAGAGCATGACGGATCATATCCGGGCGACGTGTGTGCCTCAACGACCCATCCCGGACATAAAAATCTGTATGATTCTCAATGGACACAGCGCAAAACCATCACCGATTTTTATAGGTGGTGCCGTTCAAAAGGTATCTACTTAAACGTACCTGACTCGTATTATCTGAATGGATCTTCCAAAAGTGGAATGGGGTACAGGGAAGTGAACTGGTCGCTGCCCAGAGCTCAACAGGAAATTATAGAGCGTCAGAATATTTTTGAAGGAACCTGGAACAAAACGCCAGGCATGGGCTGGATGTTTGTTCCACTCACCCAATACCACGGAGGCGGTGCGGCAGCGACTATCGAACCGTTGAATAAACATCTGGAACATTATAACCAGCGCTTAGCCAACCTTTTCGGTGCTGGCGTTCAGGCATGCTATCGCGGTCCCCGGTTGTACGATACTGATTCGACAAAAGCCGTTGTGAAAAAATGGGTTGATTTTTATAAAGAACACCGCAAAATTCTGGATTCAGACATCATTCATTTACGCCGCCCTGATGGCCGCGACTGGGACGGATTTCTGCATGTAAATCCAACAGCGAAAGAAAAGGGATTGCTGATGCTTTATAATCCGTTAAGTGAAAAAATCACCAGAACGCTGGAGATCCCGGTTTACTATACCGGACTGACCAACAGCGCAAATGTGCGAAACTCTGTTGGAAAAACAAAGAAATATAAAATCAGCCGTGACTACAAAATCAATTTGGAGATAACATTAAATCCAAAGGGAAACGATTGGTATGTAATCTACTAAGAACTGGTCTGATAACGGAATACATTTTACTATTTGATAAAAACGATTCAACGATGATATCCAAAACAAAAAGTGTTGTATTAATTTTAGTTATGGTATTGTTGCAGTTTGGTTTTTCAGCCAAAGCACAATGGGATTTTAAAACTGACTATTTTAAAATTCATATCGATAACAGGGGTTTCATAACCAGTATGAAAAACACCACTGTAAAACCCAACCAGGAATTCAGCGCTTCAGATAAGCCATCCCCATTATTGTGTCTTTGGGACAATAATAAAAAAATATATTACGAACCTAATAAAGCTGATTATAATAAAGTTGACAGAATCCTTACACTGAATTATCCCAACGGTTCGACAGCTAAAATCACCCTTCTGCCTCAGAAAAAATATTTTAAGTTAATGCTTATGTCACTTGTACCACGCAATGGCATTGAAGGCATTCAATGGGGTTCTTACCATACCAGCATCACTAATCTTTTGGGGGAAATAATTGGAGTTGCCCGCGATACCAGCGAAGCAGTTAATTACGCTATTGGCATGCTCGCGCTGAACGACAACACTTTGGGTGGCACTTCTGAAACTATTGCTGATGCCGCACCTTGCCAGTATATTATCCACAGCCCTGATTCGAAACGTTATCCCTTGACTGACCATTTAAGGGAAGGACAGATTTTCACGTTAGGAGGTGACGGAATCAGCGATGTCGCATTTTTTGCCCATAAAGAACCTTACTACCGGATCATGTACGGTAATGCTGCGATGGTTGATGATAAAGGCAGAATATCAATTACTTATCATTCAAGAGACAGAACTTTAAAGCGAGAAGTTTATTACTCATTAATACCTAATATGGCAGCCAATACTCCTAATCACCTGGAAGTCCAGCCATTGCCAGGTGTGGATTATATCGGTTCTTCCATCGCTTTGTGGGGCAGCCCCGACAGTACTGCATTAATGGACGTAATACGGAATATTGTATTATCAGAAGGCTTGCCCTATCCTGCCTTAAACGGAAAATGGGTGAAAGACCCAGCCGCTTTTGTCCCTGATGCAATTACCAGCGGAGGATTGTATGACAGCATAATACCTTACACCGCCAGATTGGGCTTTAAGGCAATCAGCCTGTACGATCAGGGTTTTATTAGACCCGACCGGGGAAATGAAGGTTATATTGACGGAAAAAATTTCGAGAAAAAGCCTCTGAAGCTAACATCCGGAAATAAATCGCACAAAGAGTTTTCTGAAATGGCCGCAAAATATGGTATTGCAATTGGTAGAACCCCAATTACCAGTTCGCTCGCTCCCGGTACTAAAGATGCCAGTCCCGTACCAAGTGACAGCCTGTGTTACCAGCAAAAGCGCTTATTGATCAAAAGTATCAGCCCCAACGATACAATCATTATGGTTAACGATCCGAAACATCTTGAAGAAATTTCCAGTTGGGAAGGACATGCAAAAAATCTGAATATGATAAAAATCGGGAAAGAACTTATTTATTATCTCGGCGTTTCAGATAAAGAACCATACAGGCTCCTGAATGTGAAACGTGGATACTGGGGTACAAAAACTGCTAACCATCAGGCAAACGATACCATTTTCAAACTGCAGGTAACTTTGAACTATGGCTATGATGGATTGATACCAAATATGGAACTTCAGGACAAAATCGCCGAATACTATGCCGATATATGTCACATCAATGGCTTAGCTTATTACGACTTCGACGGTCAGGAGTTTTTGTTCAACAATGGGCATGGTTATTACTCCGCTAAGCGCTTTTTTCGCAAAATGTTTGAAAGAGCTGCACAACTTGGTGTTCCGTATATTCGCTTTACCGGGGCTACTTTGTCTGAAGGTTCATGGCATTATCAAAGTATCTGGAATGTCGGCGGGGGTAAAAACCTATATGATGTTGACACCAGAGAGTGGGGCAGCACAACCAGTGAGGGAAAAGATCTGCGGGATGTAACTTATTCCAACTATTTCCCGGTCGGGATGGGGGGCAATTTCCCGATAAAAGCCAATTCAACTGTTGAACAATATGAACATATACAAGCTATTTCTGTAGGGGTTGGCACAACTTACAGCCTGTATCTAAACCAAAAAGATGTGGAAAGTTGCCCTCATAAGGACGCTATTTTTAAAGTTATCAGAACGTGGGAGAATGCCCGGGCTGCAAACGCTTTCACAAGAACAATTAAAAAACAATTGGCCGATCCGGTAAAGAGCTGGACTTTAGTAGAGATGAACAAAAATACCTGGAAGCTGTCCCAAAAAATTAATGGTAAAAATGTGAATTCTGTAATTATAAACAGAGATAAAGACTATGAATAAACTAATTTTAATTCTTGCCGCATTTACCCTTAGCACTGTTTCATCCTTTGGTCAGGAAATTCCATACACTACCGGGCAATGGAACCCCGAAGGGTTAGGTAATCACCGGGCCGTAATTTATGTCGAAGGACATTCAGAAGCTGTGAGAGTAAATATCCCCTGGCGGAGATTGGATAATGTTGAGGATAAGAATCTGATCGTAATTGATGCCTTAACGAACCAACGTATAAAAAATTGCTACTATCTTCAAAAGAATAAAGAATTTGGTGATATCGTTTTTCAACCGGTATCCGGCGAAGGGAATTACTACGTTTACTATATGCCGGTGCGAAATACCGGTAAATGGTGGTTTCCCGATGCCACGTATGGAAAACCAACAGATACCTTCGATCCGGCATGGAAGAGCAGTACCATAGATAAAACTGACAACCTGCATGCAAGAACCATTGCTTTTGAAAGCAAGAGTAATTACCACAGCTTTTATCCAATGGAAATTCCTGTTACACAAAAAGAGTTGGCAGATCTATTAGATAAAAATCAGGATAAAGAATTCCTGATTTTTCCAGAGAACAGGAATTATCCAACACGCATGGTGGAATCTATACCCTATCGCTGGTACAAAAAAGGGGCGAATAATAATTTTGAAGGTGTTGCTTTAAAGAACGAAATATACTCCTGGCAATTGGGAATATTTGCGCCGTTCAAAGAATTGAATGACCTGAAATTGACATTTTATGATTTAAAAAATGAAAAAGGAGATATCCTGCCTTCCCGGATATTTAAATGTATAAACAGGGAAGGGAAGGATCATTTAGGGAATATCTTTGACAAAAATGTGTCCGTTCCGAAAGGCGAAGTTCGCGCTATGTGGGTTGTTTCAGATATTTTGAAAGATCAGGCTCCAGGAACCTATCGGGGGAAAGTGTCTGTTTCTGCAAATGGAACAAGGAGTTATGCTGTAGCAGTCACTTTGCTGATTGAAGATAAGATTGCTGAAAACAGAGGATACGATACGCCTCAGAATCAGTCGCGGCTGAACTGGCTGAACTCAGATATGGGCATTGATGATGAAGTTGTTGCACCATATACACCGGTAAGATTAACCGGAAGAACAGTGGCCGTTTTTGGACGTAAACTCACCTTCAATAAATCGGGGTTTCCGGCAAAAATAACCAGTTCCTTTACAGGCAGTAACCATTCAATCGATGGGCCGGAAAAAAATATCCTTTCCAACCCGATTCATCTGGAGCTGATTCAAAACGGGAAAAAAATTAAGTTCTCATCCAAAGAACCCGGGATTATTCTGAAGGCAAGCGGTGCAGTTGCCTGGAAAACAGTTTTAACTTCTGAAGTGATCGATATTTTCATTAAAGCTAAAATGGAATGTGACGGATACATTAACTATGAAACGAAAATAAAAGCAAAAAAAGAGATCGATTTAGATGATGTCCGACTGGTGATTCCTTATCATAAACCGACAGCCAAATACCTGATGGGGATGGGAAAGCAAGGAGGTTTTACTCCGGAAAAGCTGGAATGGAAATGGAATCAGGAATATGCCAATAATATGATCTGGCTGGGAGATGTCAATGCCGGATTGCAGGTAAAATTAAAACATCTGATTCCAGACTGGAAGCTGGCTTCATTTGAAAAAGTTGGGCCCTACCGCGATTGGAGTAACGAAGGCAAAGGAGGGTGCAATATTATTTCATCCGAAAAAGAAACTGTTGTAAGTGCCTTCGTGGGAGCTAAAAGATTGAAGAAAAATGATGAAATGGTTTTGAATTTCGGTCTTCTGATTACACCCTTCAAAATACTGGATGATAAACATTGGAACGAGAGATACTATCACGCCGATAATAATCCTGTTACTGCCGCCAAAAACGGAGCAACAATAATGAATATTCATCATGCAAATGTTTATAATCCTTTTATTAATTATCCATTTCTATCCGGAGATACTTTAAAATCGATTATCGACAAGGCAAATAAATTAAACATAAGAACAAAGCTCTATTACACCGTCAGGGAACTATCCACCAATGCCTGCGAATTATGGGCATTACGACATCTCGACGATGAGATTTATTCGCGCACCAATTCTCTGGCTTTGGCAGATGCCAGTAAAAAAAGGGACCCAAACAGCATTTATGGCATGACCGGACACTCGTGGTTGTTCGAACATCTTCGTGTAAATTACGATCCTGCCTGGCATGATCCAAGTGTGGGAGCTGACGGTGATATGTCAATAAGAACCCAAGGCCTGTCTCGCTGGCACAATTACTACATCGAGGGATTAAACTTCCTGATAAGAAAATATGGGGTCCGTGGATTATACCTGGATGGAGTTGGCTATGATCGTGAAATAATGAAACGCATGCGAAAGACTATGGATCGGGCGGCAGACAGCTGTTTGATGGATTTCCATTCCGGTAATGCATTTGAACCCGCTTACGGATTGAACAGCCCTGCCAACGATTGTATGGAAGTTTTTCCTTATATAAATAGTTTATGGCTGGGCGAAGGGTATGATTACAATTCCAAACCTGATTACTGGCTGACAGAAATATCCGGGATCCCTTTGGGTCTTTATGGCGAAATGTTGCAGGCCTGCGGAAACCCCTGGCGGGGTATGGTCTACGGGATGTCGACACGTTATTATGGTGGCTGTAAGCCCATGAATATGTGGAAATTATGGGATTATTTCGGGATGTCAGGCTCCGAATATATTGGCTACTGGGATGAGGCTATCCCCTTAAAAACCGGGAATAGCGAGATCCTGGCAAGCGTTTATCTCAAGAAAAATAAAATAATGATCGCCTTGGGTAGCTGGGCAAAAACTGATCAGACCATTTCATTGGATATTGACTGGAAAAAAATCGGTATGAATCCTGAAAATGTAAAAATCGAAATACCGAATATTGATGGATTACAAAAAGAAGGTCCAACGGATTTAAAAGATGTAATTGTTGCTGCATCTCAAGGCTTAATCATAATAATATCTCAATTGTAACCGCTAAAAAACTAAATTTATAAAAAAATTCAAAGATGAAGGAGAAATTAAACCCGGCACAAAAAAACACCCAGTCGAATTGGCTCACCGTTGGAACGATAGGAGTGTTTTTTTTCATTTTTGGATTTATTACATGGTTGAATGGCATTTTGATTCCTTATCTGAAAATTTCATGCGAGCTAAACCATTTCCAGTCGTATCTCGTAGCTTTTTCATTCTATATTGCCTATGTTGTAATGGCAATTCCTTCCTCGTGGATCCTCAAAAGAACCGGATTAAAGAAGGGGATGATGATCGGATTGTTCGTGATGGCGGCCGGAGCTTTGCTCTTCATACCTGCTGCTATTACAAGAACCTACCTGTCCTTCCTGTCGGGACTGTTCGTTCTTGGAACCGGACTTGCAATACTTCAAACAGCAGCAAACCCTTACATCACAATATTGGGTCCAATTGAAAGCGCCGCGCAAAGAATAAGTATTATGGGAATTTGCAATAAATCAGCCGGGATGATTGCAACTTTTCTTTTTGGAATGATGGCGTTAAAAGATGGAGATGCATTGCTGGCAAAACTCAATGCATTGGATGTCATTCAAAAAGCAACTGCTTTGGATGCTTTGGCTGCCAGAATTATCATTCCCTATATCGGTATGGCAGCAATACTGGTGCTGGTAGGAATCCTGGTGAAAATTTCGGGATTACCGGAGCTTGATCCGGATGTCCAAAACCTTGGTGACGATTCATCAAAGCATGTTTCCAGAACAAGTATTTTTCAATACCCATTCCTGCTGTTGGGAGTCGTAGCCATCTTTTGCGATGTAGGCCTGGAGATTATAGCCGGCGACACAATTATAAGCTATGGATTAAGTCAGGGTATTCCTATATCAGTCGCGAAACATTTCACTTCGATGACCATGTTAGCGTCGATTCTGGGTTATGCTATTGGTATTATCGTAATTCCAAAGTATATTACTCAGGTGAGAGTCCTTCAAATTTGCGCAATACTTGGAATACTTCTTACTATTGCCGCATTAGCCTCGCCGGGAATGGCATCAGTCGTATTTATTGCGTTACTTGGTCTGGCCAATGCCCTAATATGGCCTTCAGTCTGGCCACTGGCCCTGGATGGTCTGGGCCGGTTTACACGCATCGGGTCATCACTGCTGATCATGGGTAATCTGGGCGGCGCTCTTGTACCACTGCTCTACGGTCGTGTGGCTGACATTGTAAATCCTCAACAGGCCTATATTATTGTTATACCCTTCTATCTTTTCATTCTTTATTATGCCGTTTGGGGACACAAAGCCGGAAAGCGTTTAAGGGAAAATTAATACGAGAGATTATGAAAAAAATAAAAATTTTCAAGAAGATTACTTTCCTGATGCTAATGATCTTATTCGCGGCATCACTGGCTGGTCAATCACCTGTTAAAGTTCCCCTGGTTGAGGAAAAGTATGATAACTGGCACAACCAGATTTTCAGAAAACTGTTTTTTGATTATCATAATCACAAGGACAATTGGGGTCTTGCAGCCAATTTTGATGCAGAGAAATGGGCGGATCAACTAAAGGCTGCAGATGTTGAAGGGGTATCGGCATTCGCAAAGTGTGCTCAGGGATGGCGGTATTATCAGAAAGGCAGCGTGGGATGGGTTCATCCTGAAATGCCTGCTGGTTTGGATATGCTTGGTAGCATGGTTGATGCCTGCCACAAAAGAGGGATAAAGGTTATTGCCTATTATCAT
Source organism: Mariniphaga sp. (assembly GCA_037133495.1). Lineage (GTDB taxonomy): Bacteria > Bacteroidota > Bacteroidia > Bacteroidales > Prolixibacteraceae > JAAFHB01. Next base: position 10,775 of record JBAXOA010000054.1, read on the forward strand.
ACATTCGGCCACCAAAAAATACAGGAGCTTCATCCGGAATGGAGGGGAAAAAACTCAAAAAATGAACCGGGTGGACTATGCGGGGAAACACCTCTTCTGCAGGAATATATACTTCCCCAAATCAGGGAAATTGTACGTAATTACGATATTGACGGAATATTTTTTGACGGTACGCATATCGGAATCTGCTATTGCGATGAATGCAGAAAAGGATTTAAGAAGGACACCGGATTTGATATTCCCCTGTCAAAGGATGGCCTTCATTGGCTCGATCATGAAAAATGGCTGAGTAAAGAATCAACGAAACTGCGCCAAGAGATAATGAATGCTGTTCATGGTGAAAAAAAGGATGTTCTGGTTTCCTTCAACTGGTCGTACACACCCCGCCAGCCTGAAATTATTCCCGGTGATGTTGGATTTCTAACGTGCGATATCTTCCCTGAGGATCAGCTGTTTTCAGGAAGCTATCTGGGTAAATACTGGTCAACATCAGGCAGATCTTTTGACATTATGAACTCGGCCTTTCTGCGGTGGTGGGGAGACTGGGGAAGCAAACCAGCTGTAGCCATGCAGCAGGAATGTGCGACAATCATTGCGAATGGAGGAAAGACATGGACTGGTTATATGATGCCTGCACAGTTTGGTGTGGATCCTGCTGTTATGCAGGAATTAGCTAAAACGATGAGATTTGTGAAAGAACGTGAAGAATTCTGCCGTAATTCCGAACCCGTACCTTACATAGCGGTTCTACATTCTACCCATCAGCGTTATACCAAAGAGCCCACCCAGCATGTCGATGAAAAATCACTTTATAGCCTTCATAAAATGCTTTTACAAGGTGGATTTCATTATAATATTCTGAGCGAGCAAACATTGCTTGAAAATATCAGTAATTATAAAGTGGTTATCCTTCCCGATCAAAGGTATATCAGCAGGGAGCTTGCCGGTGTTTTGGAAGAATTTGTTCGCAACGGCGGAGGATTAATCGCCAGTGTTCTCACAGGTACTGAGGACGAATCCTATAAACCGACAGGAAAATTAATTCTGGAAGATGTTTTAGGAGTGAAATTGAAAAGTACTTATCCCTACACGAACGGATATATTGTGATAAACGATAATCAACTGAAAAAAAAGGTGCTGGATATGCCACATCAGATATGGGGTGAATTTACTTATGTTCAGCCTGTTACTGCAGTGAAACTGGGTGATTTATGGGATATCTATCTGCGAAGAGATGGAGAATATTATCAGGGCGGTTCATCCCCTGTCGGAAAGAACACCGGATATCCCTCCATAACTGTTAACCAGTTTGGGAAAGGGAAAGCGATGTACCTGTCGGGAGATATTTTTAGTTCATATACCGTGCGAAATAATTGGAATCTCAAAAATATGTTCAAAAATATGGTGAATATGGTAAATCCGGATATCCTGATCAGTATTGACGCCCCCGATGTTGTTGAAGTAGTATTAAAAAAACAGAAAAACAGAACGCTTGTTCATCTCATCAATCATAACGGTGAAAGATCTTTGAATAACACCATCGAATATACCGAAGATATCATTCCTGTTTTCAATATTGGCGTGAAGGTTAAATTGAATAAACTACCTGCTTCGGTTAAACTTATGCCTGAAAATCAGATTTTAACCTGGAATAAAACAGCTAATAATTCAATATCCATTACCGTTCCCAAATTGGATATTTATTCCATTGTTGTTATTGAATGACATAATTTTGAGAGGATCAGGATAAAATCACACTAAATGAAAGGATTATGAAGAACAGTTCACGAAGGAATTTCATTGCAAAAGGAGTAATCGCAACTGTTGGAATAAGTGGGTTACCAATTTTATTAGCCGGGAAAAATGAGCCCGGAAAAACAGTGAAAATTGGAATAATCGGCGCCGGAAACCGGGGTACAAGCCATATCAATACTATACTGAGTATTGAAGGAACTGAAATTGTTGCCGTATGTGATCTGGTAAAATCCAAAGCTGAGAATGGCGCTGATCTTTGTCAGAAGGCGGGGAAAATCAGGCCCAAAATTTATTGCGGAGACCAAAACACCTGGAAAGCTTTACTCGATACAGAGAAACCGGATTGTGTTATCATTGCAACTTACTGGGATTCACATGCTGCCATAGCGCTGCATGCCATGAAAAATGGCATCTATCCGGGTATTGAGGTGCCTGCAGCATTGACCGTCGACGATACCTGGAAGCTGGTAGAGATGTCGGAAAAAACCGGGATTCCTTGTATGATGCTTGAGAACTGGAGCTTTCGTCAGGACAATCTCGCAGCGCTAAATATGAAGCGGATGGGAATGTTCGGAGAGATCGTACATTGCCACTGTGCCCATTCGCACGATTGTATTGATCACTGGTTTTTCGACAACAAAACAGGTGAACAAAAGTGGCCTGCTGAGTACCTGCTCAAATACAACAGAGATCAATATCCGACTCATAGCGTGGGACCCATTATTAGTTGGATGGATATCAACAGGGGAGATATTTTTACTGAGATTTATTCTACCGCCTCTGCTTCAAAAGGGATCAACGCTTACATGAAACGGAAGTTTGGAAATGATCACCCCAATGCAAATCTGAAGTACAAACAGGGCGACATTGTAACATCGGTACTCAAAACAAAAATGGGTAAGACCCTCGTAATCAACTACGATATGCAATTGCCACGTCCCTATTCAAACCGTTGGCTCCTCGAAGGAACACTGGGAGTTTATGATGAAGAGAAAAGTTCAATCTATCTGGAGGATAAAAGTCCGGAATACCATCAATGGGAACCCTGGAAACCATATGAAGAGAAGTATAACCACAAGTGGTGGGAAAAGGATTTGGCTTCTCAGTCACACGGGGGAACCGACTTTATCATGCTAAGCAGATTTTTAGAAGCAGTAGCGGCTAAGGGCCCAACACCAATTGACGTATACGATTCAGCGGTGATGACAGCAATTGTAGAACTTTCAGGTATCTCTATTGCAAAGAATTCCCCCGTTCCGTTCCCCGATTTTACCAAAGGAAAATGGGAAAACAATAAACCTTATTTTGCACAGGACAAAGGCTAGCACCAAATAGTAAATGATCAAAATTCAGGCAAGTGTTTCAAAAGGATGGCTGAACAGGAACGGAGGATTCATTTTCCCCGGTCAATACTACTTTGATCCGATGGTCAGGTGGGGGCAAGACCGAATGATAAATAGTTTTGTGAAGGAACGATTCCCTGAATATGCTATTTATAATATGGAGGATAATCTTGTTCAGGCTGGATATGTAAATGAAAATCAGATTCTTGTCGGGGCAATTCAGCCAAATATGATTCTGGCGGCAATACTGGGAGCCAATTTCTCTTTTTCTGACGATAAAGACTCCGATGTATTGGGCAGACCATTGGAGCACATATCCGGAATTCACGAATTGCCTTCGTTGGATGCTATTCTGGAGCATTCTCTGATCAAAGACCTCGAAAAACAAATAAATTTAATCCGGGTAACACATCCCGCCCTGAAGGTAATTCCTCCTTTTTTTTGGGACGAATCGGGTCGTGCAACCATCCATGGCGTGATCACAACTTCTCTTAAACTTACCGGAGATAATATCATGCTGATCATGCTCAGCGATCCTGAGCTTGCACACGCCATCCACCAATGGGTTGTTGATGCTTACGTAATATTGATCAGGCACTTTGCGGCTTTAGGGGATCTGACCATTACGTCAGTGCATGTTGGTGAATGCGCCGGAACAATGGTGTCATCGGAATTGTACGAGGAATTTGTCATCCCCTATATCAGTCAGCTGGGGGATAAACTGGGTGCTGTCCGCCTCCATTCCTGCGGAATTTCCAACCATCTGATTGAACCTGCTTCTCATATTCATAATCTGAAAATTATTGACACCGGGTCCGGAACATCCATACAAGAGATCCGGAATACAATGGGTAAAGATTTTGAAATTAATATTTTTCCTCCGTTCGAGGTGCTGCTGGAGGGTGTTCCTCAATCCACTGCGATTGAATGGCTCGACAATACACTAACCGAAAACCAGGGTGGACCATTGCAAATCGCTTATCACCTCGAAGCTGATTATGATTTCAGCAACTGTCTGGCGATTCACGATGAACTTGAGAAAAGAGGGTTAATTGCCCCTGGAAGATTGTACTAATTACTTAACAGAAAATAGAATGAAAAAAGTTATCGTCCTTTTTATTGTCGGATTCGTTATGATTCTTAACCTGTCTGCCCGGAATATTTCTTATGAAACGACCTTTTTCAAAATGGATTTGAATGAAAAGGGCGAGATCGTAAGTATCTTCAACAAGCTGAAGAATACTGAATATCTCCCTGCCGGACAGGTTGCACCCCTTTTAAGTATTCGTGTCAAGGGTGTTTTGGAACATCCCTCCGTGCTCAGGCAGAAGAACAACATACTGACGCTCTCTTTTAGCCAAAATAAAGTGGAAGCACAAGTCAGAGTCATGACAAAATCCGGTTATATCTCTTTTGAACTGATTGACCTGACCAAAACTGAGATTGTAGAGCTTGTGGTATGGGGACCTTATCCAACTACTATTCGCGAAACAATCGGCGAATGTGTTGGTGTGGTCCGTAATAAACTGTTTGCAATTGGCATTCAATCTCTGAATGTAAAGACCCTTGGAGGATATCCGACCGAGGAGAATGATATTGAACCTTCATTTGATATTGTTGTGACAGGCAGTCTTGCAGATAGCTCAGCCGAATGGAAAAATAAAAAATTGTATCGCGGACAGACTGCCGGAATACGGTATTTTGGAAGCGTAATTCAGGCTTATTGCCGTAACCGGAATAAAGAACGGATAATCACGAACTGGGCTCATGATGCTTATGTCGCACCTGTTTTTAATGACGGAGGAGTAATTGGATCAAAGATTGCACTTTTCGGCTGCCCTCCCGAAAGGGCCCTCGAAACTATTGGCAAAATCGAAGTTGCGGAAGGACTTCCTCATCCGGTAATCGACGGAGAATGGGGCAAAACAGTCCGTTCGGCTTCTGCTTCATATCTCATTATTGGTTTCAATGAAGGTAACCTTGATCAGGCGATGGCACTCACAAAAAAGGCAGGCTTAAAATACCTGTACCATGGCGGGCCATTTAAAAAATGGGGTCATTTTGTGCTGGATGAAAAACAATTTCCTGAAAATTGGGTCAGTATGAAAAAATGCGTCGACAAGGCAAGCGCACAAGGAATTAAACTTGGCGTTCACACATTGTCAAATTTTATCACACCAAATGATAGTTATGTCTCTCCTGTCCCCGATAAACGGCTGGCAAAAGTGGGTGAAAGTATAATTACTGCCAATATTGAAGCTGATGCAGAGGAAATATCAATTGAATCGCCGCTCTTTTTCAATCAGATGAAAAATAATTCGCTCCACTCAGTAGTTATTGGTGATGAAATAATCCGTTATAAAGAAGTTTCCGTTACCGAACCCTGGAAATTAACAGGTTGTGTCAGAGGCTCATTTAATACAAAAGCAACTCCTCATCAAAAAGGAGATGTGATCGGGAAACTGATGGATCATGGTTATAAAGTCTTTTTAAGTGACGCAAGCCTTTCTGCAGAGATTTCAAAGAATATTGCCGGGTTATTCAACGAAACCGGGCTGATGCAGGTTTCGTTTGACGGACTGGAAGGGGTCTGGTCAACCGGAATGGGACAGTACGCCAGAAACCTGTTTACCAAAACCTGGTATGACAACCTCAAACCCGAATTAAAAGGGAAGGTAATCAACGATGCAAGTAATCCATCTCATTTCAACTGGCATATCAATACCCGTTATAACTGGGGCGAGCCCTGGTATGCGGGATTTCGCGAAAGTCAGACATCTTACCGGCTGATGAATCAGGATTTTTATCGCCGTAATCTTTTACCCTCGATGCTGGGGTGGTTCAGCATGTCGTCCCAGACCAGTGTTGAAGATACTGAATGGCTGCTTGCCAGGGCAGCAGGATTTGATGCTGGATTTGCCTTCAATCTGAGTTTTGAAAATGTGGAAAAAAACGGACAGAGTGAAGCAATATTTAAAGCGATGAAAACCTGGGAAACTGCAAGGATGGCCGGGGCTTTTACTCCTGAACAAAAATTGAGAATGGAAGATATCAATAAGGAATATCATCTCGAAAACTTAAGTGCCGGAAGCTGGAGTCTGTTCCCTTATCACATTCAGAGGTATGTTCATGAACAAAAAGTGCTTCAGCCTGGAGAACCAATGATCAGTACTCATGAATTCGAAAACTATTATGAGGCTCAGCCGATGATGTTTATGATGACCCTTCTGCCTGTTGAGAAAAATAATGGATCATCGGTTAGCAAAATATCTCTGGAAGTCAATGATTACAGCAAAATTGAGATTCCTCTCACCATGGAACCCACTCAGGTACTTAAACTTTATGCATCAGGTCAGCTAAATCTGTTTGATAAAAACTGGAAACTGATTAAAACGATTGTCCCGGAAGGTAAAATACCAATTCTGTCACATGGTATAAACAAAATTATTTTTGATGCTGTTTTTTCCGGAGAAGGGGCTTCAAAATTTAAGATAGAGATGAAAACCATCGGAAAAGCTGAAGTGGTAACAGCATTAAAAAATAAATATGATGCGATTATTCCATTTGATTTTATTTGTGGGTCTAATTTTGGGAACCTATATATCTTTCGGTAAAAAACCTGATCAGATAAGAATCGGCATTTGCACCGATGTCCATCTTAACCTGATGCATGATTCGGAATTGAGGCTTTCCACTTTTGTGGATGCCATGAATAAGGCAAAGCCCGATTTCATCATTGAACTGGGAGATTTTATGACGCCCGATAAAAAATACGCCCACTTTATCGACACATGGAATCTGTTTCAGGGGGATAAATACCATGTGATTGGAAATCATGAGACGGATGGGGGATTTTCCAAAAGCCAGGTTCTCGTGAGCCGTGGAATGAGCCATCCCTACTATTCGTTTGATAAAAACGGCTTTCATTTTATCGTCCTCGACGGAAACGATAAAAAAACCCCCGATACAAAACCCTATTACCGTTTCATTGGTCCGGAACAGATAGCGTGGCTGAAATCAAATTTGTCTGAAGCAAATCTTCCGGTTATCCTATTTTCCCATCAGGAACTTCTCCCCCCTGATGGAGAAGAAGGGGGAAGTGTAGAGAACTATACGGAAGTTCAGCAAATCCTTGAATTACATAACATTCATCATCCGGAAAACCGTGTTATTGCATGTTTTAATGGCCATAGCCATTTCGATTATGCTCAGAATAGTAACGGTATCTGGTACATCACAATTACATCGATGTCGTATCACTGGCTTGGAGATAAGTATGCCCAGATCAGGTACAATGATGAGATTGATAAAAAATTCCCCTGGATTAAGATGACTGCTCCGTTTAAGGAACCACTGTTTACTATTGTTGAAATCTCGAAAAAGGGTACGATCCGGGTCGCCGGGAAGAAATCTGAATGGGTAGGACCAACTCCTTGGGAACTTGGATATCCCGATAGATTTAAAAAATATATGAGACCCGAAATCTCGGGCCGCCATCTTAAATTTGAATGATAAGTCAAATTAAAAAACCATAAAATGAGATCACTTCTTTTAATCCTTCTGCTGCTGAACTTCTGCTCGTATGCTCAAAAGGGACCCAGTCTTCCAATTTTCAATAAAGAAGCCATAACAGCTCATGGTGATTGGCTCATCGAAAAAACGGATGCCAAAGCCGGGCTTTACAAAACGGAGGATGGTAAACTGGTATTCAGTAATGGAATAGTTACCCGCACTTTTTCGCTCTCGCCTAATTGCGCCACAATAGGCCTTGACTTATTGAGTAATAACGAATCGTTTCTGCGATCGGTCCGGCCAGAGGCTGAAGTTGAGATCGACGGCATGAAGTTTAGTGTGGGTGGTCTTACCGGTCAGCCAATTCATAATTATCTTTTGCCAGAATGGCTGACAAAAATGGAGGCCGATCCTTCATCATTTAAGCTGGTTGATTACACTCAGAGCGAAATCAAGGAACGTTTCCCCTTGAAGAAAAGGATCGAGTGGATGCCTAAAGATATGCCCTGGCCACTTCCCGGCAAGGAGCTTGTATTCAGATATAAACTGGATGATGCTGCAATCAGGTTACTGGCCGGAAAATCAATAGCCGATGAAAAATCACCCATCTTGGTAAATAGTGTATTTCAATACCTAAGCCAGGTTATGGTGGAGGTTCATTATGAGTTGTATGACGGAATGCCGCTTTTTTCCAAATGGATAAAGATTCTAAACCAATCATCCCGTGAAATCCGGATCAATACCTTCAAGAGCGAAATATTGGCGGTAACAGAGCCGGAAAGTATGGTTGACAGCAAAAAGAGCTGGATATTGCCCAATATAACCGTTGAAACTGATTACAATTTTGGGGGAATGTCCGATGAAAGCCTCCTTCAGTCGAGTGTTGCATGGAATATTGATCCGCTTTACCAGACTCAGGTCAATTACGAACGGACTACGCCCTGCCTTCTCGAAACCTATCCAAAATACGGACCCGATCAGGTCGTAAAAACCACTGAAAGCTTCGAATCTTACCGGATATGGGAACTGATTCACGATAGTCGCGAGCCTGAACGTAAAGGGCTGGAGCACAGACGCATGATGAGGTCGTTAGCTCCATGGTCAACGGAGAATCCAATTTTGATGCATGTCAGCAGTTCGAAAGATGAGGCAGTTAAAAAAGCAGTTGACCAGTGTGCTGAAGTAGGTTTTGAAATGGTGATTATGACTTTTGGCAGTGGCTTTAGCGTAGAAAACAAAACGGATGAAAATCTGACACGGATGAAAAACCTTGCAGACTATGCCCATTCCAAAGGGATTGCCTTGGGTGGTTATTCACTCCTGGCAAGCCGGAAAGTGGGTGGGGGAGACGATGTAGTGATGCCTCAGGGCATGACTCCCCGTTTTGGCAATTCTCCTTGTCTTGAAAGTAAATGGGGAATTAAATATTTCGAAGAACTCTATAATTTCTATGAAAAGACAGGACTCGATATCCTCGAGCATGATGGCTCTTATCCGGGAGATGTCTGTGCCGCGAACGATCATCCGGGTCATACCGGACTAAACGATTCACAATGGAATCAATACAGGAAAATAACCGCTTTCTACCGTTGGTGTCGTGCAAAAGGGATCTATCTTAACGTCCCCGACTACTATTTTCTGGCCGGAAGCAATAAAACAGGAATGGGCTACCGCGAAACAAACTGGTCACTTCCTCGTGAACAGCAGGAGATCATCGAACGGCAGAATATTTATGACGGAACATGGACCAAAACCCCGTCGATGGGCTGGATGTTCGTACCGCTTGTTCAATATCACGGAGGAGGCGCCGCCGCAACCATTGAACCTTTAAAAGAGCATTTGACTCACTATGGTCAGCGGCTGGCCAACCTGTTTGGCGCAGGGGTGCAGGCATGTTATCGGGGACCTCAGCTGTATGATGCCCCGGAAGCAAAAGCGCTGGTTGAAAAATGGGTGAGCTTTTACAAAATGCACCGCCAGATACTGGATGGTGACATTATCCATATCCGCAGACCGGATGGCCGCGATTTTGACGCGATCCTTCATGTTGATCCCAACGGTATTGAAAAAGGGTTATTGATGATTTACAATCCGTTAAACGAACCAATTACCCGCACCCTGAATATTCCGGTATATTATACGGGATTGAAAGATCAAGCAAGCGTAAAGGAACAGGAAGGGTCTTCAAAAACGGTTTTGATTACCCGCGATTATAAAATTAACCTGACTGTTACAGTACCTGCAAAAGGGTACCAATATTTTAGTATCAGATGAAAAAAATAATTGGGTTGTTTTTCCTGATCTGCACCTTGCCGCTGATGGGTTTGGGACAAGTTATGCAACCTACTCCGCAAAGAGGCAATTCTGGTAATCCGGTCACTAATGACCGTCCGGTAAGGGTGTTTATTCTTGCCGGTCAGTCCAATGCCGTCGGGTATAATCATATCAAAGAGCTTCGTGATTCCAAGTCATTTTTAACCGAAAATTCAGCGAATCTTGCCAAAGTGATGTTCTGGCCGGGAAGCAACGCGCGGCCTGGATTTGAAAATATATGGACAAAACTACAACCGGGAATTTCTGAAATATCAGTTAAAGAACCCTATAAAGATGGCTGCTTTGGCCCTGAAATAGGATTTGCACTAACACTGCAAAAACTGCTGCCGGGAGATAAAATTGCAATCATAAAATATGCCGAAGGTGGGACAGGCATTGCCCGAAGCCTCGATTATAAGGATTATATCCCTGCACTAAAAGACTTTGACGATAAAGGGAAGAATTGGCACCCGCCGGTTGATGGAAAAGAAGGAGGACTGCTTTATAAAAATCTGACAGACAATATCAGGAAAGCCTTGGAAAACTTGAAATATCAAGGATTGAAATACGAAATCAGCGGCTTTCTTTGGATGCAGGGAGAACATGAAGCCGGAATCAGCAAAACAATGGCTGAGGATTATGGTAAATTACTTTCCCTTTTCAGGGAATCGGTACGTCACGATCTGAAGATCAAAAAGCTTCCTTTTATTGTTGGGGAAATCAACAGCCACACCTGGGCATTTGCCGAGATTGCCCGAAAACAGCAGACTCTGGCTTGCGAAAAAGATCCCGGCAGTCTGCTGATTAAAACTACTGATCTTTCCAGGGGAAGCATCGGAGGTGCTGCCCATTTCGATGCTGATGGAATGATGATATTGGGTAATCGTTTCGCTCAGGGAATGCACACGTTCCTGTACAGCCAAGCTATTGATCCAAAACATCCTGTAATTTCTTTTGTGAGCCTGCTCGAAGAACTCACCAATACGTCGGCTATTGCCCAATGGCCATCACCGGAACATCAGTCATTGCAGGCAAGCAGCTATAACCGGGCATCCGTAGCACCCGATCAGCCAGGTTGGTTTGCCGACAGCGACGGGGTCAGCTGGATCAGAGAAGAGATGAATAATGGCAAAAAAGAATTTGTCATTATGGAAAACGACGGGCCGGGTTGCATCACCCGAATGTGGACCCCTTTCTTCTATTACGGTTTTAATAACCGAACCGGTCCGAATGTAAAAATTTACCTCGACGGGAATAAAATGCCCGTTATAGATGAGAATTTCATAGCCCTCCTTTGCGGAAAGGGAACGATCCATCCACCTTTTGCCGGTTACACTGCACGGGCCGGAGTTTGTTTTCTTCCCATTCCTTTCTCAAAAAGCTGCAAGATAACCCTCGACGACAAAGCATTTTATAACATCATCAATTACAGGGCTTACCAGAAGAGCGAACACGTACAAACATTTTCGAAAGATACGTATAACAAGAGCGCCGCTCTTTTAAATGCTGCGACACAATTATTGTCAAACCCTAAACCTTACACTGAAGGGTGGCAAAAATTGATCGAAAAGACCATAAAGCCGAACGATAGTCTAATGATTCCACTACCCGAAGGAAATCATGCCATAAGGCAAATAACAATCCGGCTAAATTCCAAAAGTAGTTTGCAATCCCTTCGGTCAACAATTCTCAAAATTACTTTCGATGGTAAACAAACTGTCTGGTGTCCGGTTGGTGATTTCTTTTGCAGTCCGGATACTATCAATCCTTTCACTACTAAAAATCTAAGCGTTTCAAAACAGGGCCATATGACCTGCACCTGGGTGATGCCTTACTCTTCCGGTGCTCAATTAACGCTTATTAATCTTCAGAATCACGACGTCACGTTATCTGTAGGACTGAATGTCGGCGATTATAGCTGGAATGACCAGTCTATGTATTTTCATACCAACTGGGCAGACGTTGGACCGTTGCCGGGCAATCATTTTCTCGATTTAAATTTTATCAGTATCACCGGGAAAGGAGTTTTGGCCGGAGACGCATTGACCGTTCTATCACCCGGCACAGGCTGGTGGGGCGAAGGGGATGAAAAAATTTATATTGATGAAAATGACCTCAACCGGAGATTTCCATCTCATTTTGGAACCGGCACAGAGGATTATTATGGCTGGGCAGGAGGAGTTAATCCTACGGGGAAAGACACTTTTTCGATGCCCTTCGGTTCGAATGTAAGAATTGGAAATCCACTAAATCCTAAAGGATATAATATTTGTTTCCGTAACCGTATTCTGGATGATATTCCATTTAATAACCACCTGGTATTTGATATGGAAGCTTCTCCGGGAACAGATATCCGCAATCACTGGAACCTGCTGGCTTATTCTATGGTCACTTACTGGTATGGTATGCCGGACGCGAAGTCGAACAGGGCCCCTCAGCGCGACCGTGCCAGACAGAAGCTGATCTCAGTTTCTGAATTAGAAAGATTGCAACAATTGCTGAAAGACAGTGTGATTACTAATTTAAATAAACCTGAGAAATGAAAAACCTGATTATTAGTCTGCTTATTTTATTTGTCCTTTGTGAGACATCCTTTGCCGGCAAATACGGCAACAATCTTTCCACAAATTTGGCTTTGGAAAAGTACGGTAATCTGCTTAAAAGTCATTCATTTCTGGTCTATCCTGAATTGCGTGAGAATCCGATAAAGTGGTTTGATTCCATTCCGGAAGGGAAAATCACCGATGCGATTCGTGCCAGCGTTTTTGAAATGCAGGCAAAGCCGGGTGAACTGTTTGTCTTTCAGTTAGGATTATGGGCCTTGGATAAGGAGGTTAAAAATGTGCAGATTCAATACTCAGACTTCAAAGATGAACATGGCCAAATAATTGCGGCCGCAAGGATAACCTGTTTTAATAAGGGAGGAATTGATTTCATGGGAAAATCATTTTCCAAGGAAGTAAAGGTGCCGGCCGGGCGCGTGCAGGCACTATGGCTGGGTGTTGATCTGGATAAGATCAAAGAAGGAAATTTTAAAGGTTCGGTTACTGTACTTGCAGGCACGGAAAAAGTCGTCATTCCTCTTCTGATAAAGGTGAATGGCGAAGCAGTTCCTAATCATGGATACAATGAAGGATCCAGACTTTCGCGCCTTGGATGGCTTAATTCAACGGTAGGAATAAATGAGGAGATTACCAAAGGATTTCTGCCTGTCAACGTTGAACAGAAAAAAGTCTCCATCTTGGGACGCACCCTCAATATTGCAGACAGTGGTCTGCCTGAATCGATTATTAGCTATTTTGGGGCATCAAACCAATCGCTCGTTGATCAGGGAGAGCCAATCGTAAATCATCCTTTCCGATTTGTAGTTGAAAAAGAAAATGGAACCATCGTCCTTCTGGTTCCTGACAAGATGACTTTTAAGGATAAATCTCCCTCCAGGGCTGCATGGAGTGTGATGAACAGATCTGATGAGTTTGACCTGGAGTGTGCCGGAGCAATGGAGTTCGACGGCTTTGTGGATTACCGGTTAAAACTTACAGTAAAAAAAACCGTTAAGGTAAAAGATATCCGGCTTGAGATTCCCGTGGTAAAAGAGAAAAGCGAATATATGATGGGACTGGGCCACGAAGGCGGATTCCGCACCCCCGAATGGAAATGGAGATGGGATGTGTCTAAAAATCAGGATATGCTGTGGGTTGGAGCAGTGAACGGAGGCTTGCGTATTAAATGGAAAGCTGAGAATTATGTTCGTCCATTGGTCAATATCTATTACGCTTTTGGCCCGCTAAAGCTTCCGCCTTCATGGGGAAACAGCGGTAAAGGCGGTGTTAATGTCGGACAGCAAGACAGTGATGTAGTGATCAGTGCCTGGTCGGGCAATCGTGAATTGAAACCGGGGGAGTCGCTTAACTACGATTTTGAACTGCTGATCACCCCATTCAGGGTAATTGACCGGCAGAATAAATTTGGCGACAGGTATTACCATGGCGGAGGGACAAATACCTCGGTGAAAGTGGAAACCGCGAAGAAAGTTGGGGCGAATATTATCAATATCCACCATGCCGAAGACATCTATCCATTTATCAATTATCCTTATTTAGATGCCAATATTGGAGAACTTACCCAGCTGGTAGCCAATGCACACAAGGAAAATTTGCGGATGAAAATGTATTACACCACCCGCGAACTCACCAAAAATCTGCCTGAATTCTGGGCTTTCAACAGTCTTAACGGAGAGGTTATTTTCCCCGGACCGGGTAATGCCAGCCGGACAGAGGCTTTACATTCCAAAGGTCCGAATGAGTGGTTAATCAAAAATATGAGGGAAAAGTATATCCCCGCCTGGTATAATATTATTAAGGAAGGGAAGTTTAAGGGCGAAAATGACCTCTCGGTGATTACGACTCCTGACAGTCGCCTCAACAATTTTTACATTGCAGGATTAGACTGGATGGTGCAGCATATTGGCATTGATGGCGTTTATATCGATGATGCGGCCCTTGACCGTTTTACATTACGACGGGCCCGAAAAGTGATCGACCAATATCGCCCTGAGGGAAGAATGGATCTTCATAGCTGGAACCACTTTAATAAATGGGCCGGATTCACCAATTGCCTGAATCTTTATATGGATCTGCTGCCCTATTTCGATCTGGTCTGGATTGGTGAAGGGCGCAACTACGACCGGTTATCCGATCACTGGCTGGTCGAAGTTTCCGGAATTCCATTCGGTCTTGCCGGACAAATGCTCCAGGGAGGAGGAAATCCCTGGCGGGGAATGGTTTATGGCATTACAAATCGTGGCGGATGGACCGATAAATCACCGTATGAAATTTGGAAATTCTGGGATAAATACCAACTTAAAGACAAGATAATGGTGGGTTACTGGGAAAAAAATTCTCCTGTAACATGCAGTAATCCATCGGCTAAAGCATCAATATTCATAGGACGGGATGAAATAATTGTTGCAGTTGCCAATTGGACTGACCTTGATGCACACACATCACTTACATTAAATTGGGCAAAATTGGGAATGGATCCGGCCAGATCAGATATTTCAATTCCTGAGTTACAGAATTTTCAGACGGAACAAACATCTGTTTCACTGGATAAACTAACCCTTCCGGGAAAGAAGGGATACCTGATTGTAATTAAGAAAAAATAATAATGTCGTATTTTCACACTGAATGCTAAAATAATTAATTTTCATGTGCTGAAGAATTTAAAAATAAAATGCGACATCTAATTATTCGTACTACTTAACTAACTATTTGCACTATTTAAATTAACACAATTTTAAATGTGCCAATTATTTTTTATATTTGTATTCGAAGGTGTTCGTATTCGACATTCGATTCTTTTTACCGTTTCAACCAAACTAACCATGAAAACCGAAAAAGAAATAATCGAAGAATTAAGAGGAGGCGTTGCAAGTGCTTTCGACCATTTATATGGAGCCTACAGCCGCAAGCTCTATTATTTTTCTCTTTCCATTTTAAAATCTAATGAAGACGCTGCTGAAGTGGTCCAAAATACCTATCTGAAAATCTGGGAAAAACGTAAAAGTATTGACAGCAGTCACTCCTTTAAATCATTTTTATTTACCGTTGCCTATCATATTGCTATCGATCTTCTTCGGGAAAGGCTAAATGAAAGGAAATACAGGGAAAATATCCTTACTAAAGCATCTTCAAATTACAATCTGGAAGAAGCGCTGGGATTCGGTGATTTACTGAAACATGTTGAGCATATTGTAAATCAATTACCGCCAAGAAAACACGAAATCTACCATTTGAGCAGAATTGATCATCTCTCCTACAATGAAATTGCCGGACAATTGAATATTTCTGTCAAGACTGTCGAGAACAGTCTTAATTATACCATGAATTTCATTAAAGCCCGCTTAGGAAAAGATTCCCTCGTATTCCTGCTTTATACCTTTTTTTTCATCTGAAATGGATATTAATAAAAAACTTGTTCAGCAGACTGGGTATTAGTCTTGCGGGATATTCAATAATACTTGAGAAATATTATTGTAATTCAATAATTTGTCACTAGTGTCTATTAATAATTGTTAAATACAATTCTAACTTACATATTATCAGT
>JBAXOA010000055.1:0-26374 GCA_037133495.1 Mariniphaga sp.
CAGGTAAGTGCTGCACAGGTTGCATTAGCATGGGTAGTTGCACAGCCCGGGGTAACCAGCGTAATTATTGGTGCAAAAAATCGCGCGCAGCTGCTGGATAATATAGGTTCTGTCAACTTGAAATTAAGCGACGGGGATTTACAAAAATTAAATCAGGTAAGCCAAATGTCTGTTGAATATCCTGCTTGGATGGTTAACAGACAATTGCAGGGCCGGTTTCCTGGATGATTGAATTAAAAGCATTATAAAAACCAAATGGGAGGGACAATTTTCTCATTTTTTGATTACCTTTAGAACTGGAATATTCAAATCTCACATATTATGGATAATCTACTTCTAAAATACATGAATGAGCGGATCAAACATTCGGCAAGAGTAGTGCTTGACCCGGGGCCGGTGATTACCATCTCGAGAGAATGTGGTTGTTCTGCAAGCTTAGTGGCCGAAAAGCTTACCGAAAAAATCAATAAAAAAATTAATGACCCGGCAAAAGATTGGAAGTGGATTAGTAAAGAGATTCTCAATCTTGCTTCTGAAGAATTAGAAATTGATCCGGAGCAAATCAGAAAATTACTGAGTGGAGAAGAAAAAAATTTTCTGGATGAAATAGCTTCTTCTTTTGCAAACAAATATTATATATATGATGCGAAAATAAAAAAAGTAATCGAACATGTGATCATGAGTTTTGCCGTTCGTGGCCGGGTTATTATTGTTGGAAGAGGGAGTGAAGTGATTTCGCATGCCATTCCGCGTTCGCTTCATATTAAACTTTTTGCGCCTCTTAACTGGAGGATTGGAGCTATCAGTAATCGTTATGGCATTTCAACCGAAGAAGCGAAACAAAGAATTATCAAAGTTGATAATAATCGTTCGAAATTAAGAAATCTTTACATCGATAAAAATGATGCTCCAACTTTCTACGATATCGAATTCAACTCCGCGAAATTCAGTAATGATGAGATTGTAAAAACCATATTGAAAATTGCGAAATCCAGATCACTATTAAATTAATTAAGCAAATTATTAAATATTTACAGGAATGAGCGGTGACGATCATGGTAAAAAAGACTTTTTAAATGAATACGCGAAGTATTCAAGTCTTCTGATTCAAATGATAATAATTGCTGCGGCAGGTGTGTTGGGGGGCATTCAATTAGATAAATGGCTAAAAATAAAAGGCCCTGTATTTACGGTTGGTCTTACTGTTGTTATGTCTGCAGTCGCGGTTTATCATCTTTTTAATACCTTGCTGAAAAAAAAATAATAACTAAAGGATAAAAAACATATAAATATGATTAAAACAACCCGGAGTTTTCTCGTTAAAATAATAATATTCACAGTAATTATTTTCGGTATCACAGCTGCTTTATTCTCAACATTATTTAAAAATTATACTTTAGGCTCCTACCCTTATCTAATCCTGCTGATTGCGACAGTTACAACAATTGGTCATTTGTTGATTATTCGGGCCTCAGAAAAGAATGCAATGAAATTTACAACGGCATTCATGGCTTCAGTAACCTTTAAATTGATGGCATATCTTTTTTTTATGCTAATCTATTTAGTGATTGACCATTCGCAAGTTATTTCCTTCGTACTGACTTTCATGTCATTATATGTTGCATTTACTATTTTTGAAGTCATTCAAGTACTGAACTTCATTAAAAAATATTCAAAAATAAGTTTGTGATATGGACAATTTGCCTACTTTTGTGTCCAAATTACCGAAATGATAAGAAGTTTAGCATCTTTATTCCTGGTTATATTTGCACTTTCAGCAAGCCCGAAGTTACTCCAAGCTAACGAGGAACATGCTGTCAGTGACACTATTTCCCCGAAGAAATTCAATACAGGAGATCTTATTTTCAATCATATAAAGGACAGTTATGAGTGGCATATCGCTACCGTAGGCCATACGCATATTTCAATTCCCCTTCCGGTCATTATTTACAGTGAAACATCAGGATTTCACAGGTTTATGTCTGGAAAATTTCATCATGGAACTGAGGAATACCAAGGTTTTCATGTTGCTGCTGAAGGCAAATATCAACGTAAAATAGTTGAATTGATGCCCGACGGCACAGAGGTAAAGCCTTGGGATTTCTCGATTACAAAAAATGTTACATCGCTGTTTATCAGCATCTTTATTATATTATTTATCTTTCTGTCTGTTGCGAAAAGATATCGTGAAAATTTCGCCAGAGCGCCTAAAGGGCTTCAAAGCTGGGTAGAGCCAATCGTAGTTTTTATTAGCGACGATATTGCCAAACCATCAATTGGAAAAGAAAAATACCAAAGATATCTCCCCTATTTACTGACTATATTCTTTTTTATTTTCATCAATAACCTGATGGGACTCGTTCCTTTTTTTCCGGGAGGAGCTAATCTGACGGGCGATATTTCTGTGACGCTTGTACTTGCTATTTTCACCTTTGTGATTACAAGCCTGAGCGGATCTCGTGATTATTGGGTTCATTTAGTGAATGCGCCGGGAATTCCTTTGTGGCTCAAACTGCCACTGCCATTAATGCCCATTGTCGAAATTATGGGAGTTTTTATTAAGCCTTTTGTTCTGACAATTCGTTTATTCGCTAATATAACCGCAGGTCATATTGTTGCTCTAGGATTTTACAGTCTGATCTTTATATTCGCAGAGAAAAGTCCTGTTGCAGGATATGGAATTTCAGTTATTTCAATCGCGTTTACAGTGTTTATGGGTATTTTAGAGTTGTTGGTCGCCTTCATTCAAGCCTACGTATTTACTTTGTTATCTGCGCTTTATATTGGCTTGGCGCTTGAAACGCATTCAAAACATTAATAGATTTAACAAAAAATACAGTTCATTATAACATTATTGAACCAGAAAAGAAACAGATTATATAACAAAACAATTTAATTATTTTAATATTAATTCGTATGATAACATTAGCTGTAATTTTACAAGTAGCTGCAAATATGGCGATTGCAAAAATGGGTGCAGGAATAGGAGCCGGACTGGCCGCAATAGGTGCAGGCATTGGAATTGGTAATATTGGTGGCTCAGCTGTCGAGGCAATTGCACGCCAACCTGAGGCAGTAGGTGATATTCGTTCAAACATGATTGTTGCGGCAGCATTAATTGAAGGAGTTGCATTCTTCGCAATTGTTATCTGTTTTTTGATTATTTTCGTATAATCATCTCATTTAATGGCTATTATTAAATAGCTAAAACTTTGGTATCAGGTTCTTTTACCATTAAAAATTTATCACTATGGGATTAGTAATGCCGGATTTCGGGTTGTTTTTTTGGATGTTAGTGTCCTTTTCCATTTTATTATTTGTGCTCAAAAGATTTGCATGGGGCCCTATTTTAAAAGCACTCTCCGATCGCGAAAAATCGATTGAAGAGGCATTGAAATCTGCCGAAAATGCAAAAGAGGAGATGATAAATCTGCAATCAGGAAACGAAAAAATCTTGAAAAAGGCAATTTTTGAGCGGGAAAAAATTGTAAAAGAAGCCCGTGAACTAAAGGATTCCATTATTCGGGATGCCAGAAACGAAGCCTCGATTGAAGCCAATAAAGTAATGGAACATGCCAAAGCCGCAATCGAACGCGAACGCATTGCAGCAATCAGTGATATTAAAAGCCTGATTGCAAATTTTTCTATTGAAATTGCTGAAAAAATATTGAAGGAAAAATTGGCTGATGAAAGCAGGCAAAAAGAGCTGATCCAAACTTACATCGATCAGATCAACCTCAATTAATCAGACTTAAAATGGACGAAAGTAAAATCGCGGTCAGGTATGCGAAAGCATTATTAAGTTTAGCCAAGGAAAAGGAAGTAGCGGAATTGGTGAAAATCGATATAGAAACTATTTTTCACCTTTTCGAAACTTATCCAAGGTTTAATCAAGTGCTTGGAAGTCCGGTAATAAGAATTAATGAGAAGCGGGATTTATTTAAGAATGTTTTTTCAGACAGCTTGAATACAATGACTTACTCCTTTCTTATGCTTCTTCTTACGAATCAGCGTGAAGCTTATTTAAAAGATATTTCAAGAAATTTTCTGGAGTCATATCGCAAAGAAGCAGGCTACAAAGCAGCGAATCTGATAAGTGCAATTGAGATAAACCAGGCAACTGTTGAGCAATTCAGAACTTTCATCCGGAAGCATTTTAATTCGGAAGTGGATTTAACTTGTGCAACCGATACTAATCTGATAGGTGGTTTTGTATTACAAGTCGAAGACCAACAAATCGATGCGAGCGTTGCGGCAAAATTGAAGAAGCTCAAAAGGGAACTTTTGGTAAGTCAAATATAAAATACAAAGAATAAATACAATTAAATGTTGATATTATGGCTGGAATAAAACCCGCTGAAGTTTCCGAAATTCTTAAAAAACAGTTATCTGGTTTCAAAGGTGAAGCCGAATATGCAGAAATTGGAACTGTACTGCAAGTAGGTGACGGTATTGCACGCGTTTACGGTTTGTCAAATATTCAGTCAAACGAAATGGTTGAGTTCAGCTCGGGGGTAATGGGCATCGTTTTAAACCTCGAGGAAGATAACGTCGGTTGTGTTTTATTAGGTTCATCAGAAAAAATAAAAGAAGGCGACCATGTTAAAAGAACCAACAAAATTGCATCTATCAATGTTGGCGAAGGCTTGCTTGGACGCGTAATCAATACGCTTGGTCAGCCTCTTGATGGTAAAGGACCAATTACAGGTGAGCTTTTTGAACTTCCCTTGGAGCGAAAAGCGCCTGGAGTAATTTATCGTCAACCGGTAAATGAACCACTGCAAACCGGTATCAAAGCAATTGACGCGATGATCCCGATTGGTCGTGGACAGCGTGAATTGATCATTGGAGACAGACAGACAGGAAAAACTGCCATTGCAATTGATGCAATTATCAATCAGAAAGAATTTTATGAAAACGGGGAACCTGTTTATTGCATCTATGTCGCCATAGGACAAAAAGGGTCAACCGTTGCAAATATTGCCAAAACCCTTGAGGAGCACGGAGCGATGCCTTACACGGTAATCGTAATGTCAACAGCCTCCGATCCTGCGGCTTTACAATTTTATGCGCCTTTTGCAGGTGCTGCCATAGGTGAATTTTTCAGAGACACAGGTCGTTCAGCACTGATTGTATATGACGATTTATCAAAACAAGCAGTTGCTTACCGCGAAGTTTCGTTGTTGCTGCGTCGTCCGCCAGGTCGTGAAGCCTATCCGGGTGATGTATTCTACCTTCACTCCCGCTTACTCGAACGTGCAGCAAAAATAAATACAACCGAAGAGGTTGCAAAACAAATGAATGATGTGCCAGATTCTATCAGACATCTGATCAGAGGTGGTGGTTCATTAACAGCGCTTCCGATTATTGAGACTCAAGACGGCGACGTTTCTGCTTATATACCTACTAATGTCATCTCGATTACGGACGGACAGATTTTCCTTGAGTCAAATTTATTTAACGCAGGAATCAGGCCCGCAATAAATGTAGGCATTTCGGTATCCCGCGTAGGTGGAAATGCCCAGATTAAAGCGATGAAAAAAGTTGCGGGTACTCTTAAAATAGCACAGGCAGAATTCCGTGAACTCGAGGCATTTTCTAAATTCAGTTCAGATTTGGATCCTGCAACTAAAGCTGTTATTGAAAAGGGAGTTCGTAATGTTGAAATTCTTAAACAACATCAATTTTCTCCTGTAAAAGTCGAGAAGCAAATTGCTATCCTGTACTGTGGAACCAAAGGTTTATTGACTAATGTCCCCAGGCATCTGATTCAGGAGTTTGAAATTGAATTTCTGGAAGTGTTGGATGCAAAATACAAAACCACGCTCGATTCTTTAAGAAAAGGTACAATCAGTACTATTGAAACAGATATCCTTGAAGCTGTTGCTTCGGAAGTTGCTGCAAAATATACTGTTTAGGAACTTTATCATAAAAATAAGCGACAGATAAATTCAGAGAATGGCTAATTTAAAAGACATAAGGACAAGGATAGTATCGGTGAAATCGACACAGCAGGTGACAAGCGCCATGAAAATGGTTTCTGCCGCCAAGCTGCGAAAAGCACAGGATGCTATTATACAGATGCGACCTTATGCCGATAAACTAAATGAAATACTGATTAATGTTAGTCGAAATCTTGATTCAGCCGTAGACAATAAATATGCGGAACGAAAGAATACAGAACGCATTCTAATTGTTGCAATAACCTCAAACAGAGGTCTTTGCGGTGGATTCAACTCGAATGTCATCAAGAAAACCACTGAACTGGTCACTCAAACATTCAAAGGATATTCGAACCGGTCTAAGGTTGATGTCGTTGCTATCGGTAAAAAAGCAGTTGACGGACTTAAATCCAAAGGGATCAAAGTAACCCGGAGTTATGTTGATCTTTATGACAAGTTTAGTTTTGCAGCAGTAACCGAAATTTCACAATGGATAATGGACACCTATGCCGAAGGTGGTTATGATCATGTTGAACTGGTTTATAACCAATTTAAAAATGCGGCTATCCAAAATCTTGTTAATGAACAATTTTTACCTGTTGAAATAGCTCAAAGCGGTGAAGTAAAAACAAGCAAGGGAGGATTTCAGCCGGCATATATTTTTGAACCTTCAATGGAGGAAATTGCGGGCAAGATAATTCCCCAATCGCTGAAGATTCAGTTTTATAAAGCAATACTTGATTCAATAGCTTCCGAACATGGAGCACGCATGACCGCGATGCATAAAGCGACCGATAATGCCTTTGAATTAATACGCGAGTTAAAATTAACATACAACAAGGCCCGTCAAGCCTCAATTACCAATGAAATATTGGAAATTGTAAGTGGCGCCAATGCAATGAAAAGCTAGTGTCTGTTATATATTTTCAATCATTAGTTATAAAATCAGATTTAAAATTCAATAAAATAAAGAGATATGTCGCAATCCAAAGGCAAAATAGTTCAGGTTATCGGACCTGTTGTTGATGTCAGCTTTGAGCAGGGCGGAAATGAACTGCCCAAAATTTTTGATGCGCTCGAAGTAAGGCGAGAAAACGGTCAAATCTTAATTCTTGAATGTCAGCAGCATGTTGGAGAGCAAACCATTCGCACTGTCGCAATGGACTCTACGGATGGGCTTTCACGTGGCATGGAGGTCGTCTCCACCGGGAAGTCAATTTCAATGCCTGTTGGTGAAGAGATTAAAGGCCGGTTACTCAATGTGATTGGTGAAGCGATAGATGGAATTGGTTCAATTTCGAAAGAAAGAAGTTATGAAATTCACAGTGATCCTCCCCGGTTTGAAGATCTCTCGACTGAAAAAGAGGTGCTTTTTACGGGAATAAAAGTTATCGATCTGCTCGAACCTTATTCAAAAGGTGGTAAAATCGGACTCTTTGGTGGAGCAGGTGTTGGTAAGACAGTTATTATCATGGAATTAATTAACAATATTGCCAAAAAATACGATGGACAATCGGTTTTTGCCGGTGTTGGAGAAAGAACCCGTGAGGGAAATGACTTGCTGCGTGAAATGATCGAATCGGGCGTTATCAAATATGGAGAAGCGTTCAAAAAAGATATGATGAATGGTGGCTGGGATCTGAGCCTGGTCGATAAGGAAGAGCTCGCTAAATCAAAAGCAACGCTTGTTTTTGGACAGATGAACGAACCACCGGGTGCACGTGCCAGAGTTGCCTTGTCAGGCCTTGCCGTGGCAGAATACTTCCGCGATGGTGATAAAAAAGGAAAAGGAAATGATATTCTTTTCTTTGTTGATAACATCTTCAGGTTTACACAAGCTGGCTCTGAGGTTTCAGCCCTTCTTGGCCGTATGCCTTCTGCTGTTGGTTACCAACCTACTCTTGCAACGGAAATGGGATTGTTACAGGAGCGGATCACGTCTACCAAATATGGATCAATAACCTCTGTACAAGCTGTTTATGTTCCAGCCGATGACTTAACCGATCCAGCTCCGGCAACTACTTTTGCCCACCTTGATGCCACTACGGTTTTGAACAGGAAAATCTCCGAAATGGGAATTTACCCTGCTGTAGATCCTTTGGATTCAACCTCAAGAATTCTTTCTCCCGATATCGTAGGGAGAGAGCATTACGATACTGCACAAAGGGTAAAAGAGTTATTACAACGTTACCGCGAGTTACAGGATATTATTGCAATTCTTGGTATGGATGAACTTTCAGAAGTTGATAAGTTGATCGTACACCGGGCACGACGTGTTCAGCGTTTCTTGTCTCAGCCTTTCCATGTTGCTGAGCAATTTACTGGAATGAAAGGCGTTTGGGTTTCAATTGAGGATACAATTAAAGGGTTTAATGCAATTATTGACGGTAAGGTTGATCAATATCCCGAAACTGCTTTTAGTATGGTAGGAACAATTGACGAAGCGATTGAAAAAGGAGAAAGATTGATTGCTGAATCGAAATAATTTATACCGACAGATTTGATAAAACACAGTTCTATGATGTATCTCGAAATTATCACGCCTGAGAAAATGCTCTATACAGGGGAGATTAGAATAATTAAACTGCCGGGAGAGCTTGGTTCATTTGAGATTCTTGAAAATCATGCTTCCCTGATTTCGACACTGACTCAGGGGACAATCAGGGTAAAAGATACTAGTGGTGTTATTTCTCTATTCGATATTAATGGAGGCTTAGTTGAAGTACTGAATAATGAAGTCAAGGTTCTTGTAGAGTAATTTACACCCTATCCTGTATATTGTAAGTCGCTTAGGTTTCTGTAAATCCCTTCCGGTATTTTCATTAGAAGTTCGTGAGTTCCTTTTTCTATTAGTCTGCCTTTGTCCATGACGAAAATCTGGTCAGCATTTCGAATTGTTGAGAGACGATGCGCAATGACAATCGAAGTGCGGCCCCTCATAAGTTTCTCAAGAGCATCCTGAACAAGCCGCTCAGATTCAGAATCCAAAGAAGAAGTGGCCTCGTCCAGGATAAGAATCTTTGGGTTTTTTAAAACTGCACGGGCGATAGCAATTCTCTGACGCTGGCCGCCTGATAGTTGTGTCCCGCGTTCACCGACGATGGTATCAAATCCAACGGGAAAACGATCAATAAACTCCATTGCATTGGCTTTTAATGCAGCATCGTATATTTCAGCCTCGGTTGCATCGGTCTTTCCATAGGCAATATTTTCACGAATCGATCCGCCAAAGAGAAAAATATCCTGAGGAACAAGAGCTATTTGATTTCTGATGGACGATAATGGATACAGATTACGTGGCCTCCCGTCAAAAAATATTTCGCCTTTCGAAGGCAGGTGCAGACTAAGCAGCAAGGAAGCGATGGTCGACTTTCCTGCTCCGCTCGCACCAACCAAAGCAATTAACTGATTGGAAGATATCTCAATATTAATGTCATCAAGAACCATTTCATCCATTCGGGAGGGATAAGCAAAAGACAAATTTTTGAAAGAGATTTGTCCATGTAGTTCATGCTCCGGCTCAACATGGTTTATCGGTGAAAGGACTTCCTCTTTTTCATTAAAAAGTTCAAAAAGTTCCTCTGTAGCCCCAATGAATTTTTGAATGCTTGTAAATACGGTTGCCAGACCACCTATTGTTCCCCCAACAAAAGCTGAATAAATAACAAATGAAAACAAATCTCCCGGAACCAGCTCCCCTTTGGCCAACATAGCAGATCCTTTCCATATTACGGCAGCCAAAGCGCCAAATAAACCCAGAATAATAAATGAAGCAAATGCACCACGATATTTACCACTTCTCATTCCCATTTCAGCGATAATTTCAGTTTTATTGCGGTAACGACCCATTTCAAAAAATTCGTTGGTGAAAGCTTTTACACTTTGAATCCCCTGCAAAGTCTCTTCAACTACAGTATTCGATTTTGCAACTTCACTTTGTATCTCTTTTGAAATCTTCCGGATATATCTGCCAAACATCCTTGCGAAAACCATCGTTGGAGGTAATATAACCAGCATAAATAAAGTAAGCTTTATCGAAGTAATGGCCAATAATGTAATTCCTCCAATAATGATGATAACTTGTCTGATCAACTCAGCCAATGTCGTTGTCATCGTCTCCTGAAGCAATGTAATGTCCGCTGATATTCTGCTGTTCAACTCCCCCACTCTTCTCTGCTCAAAAAATTTAAGCGGCAATCGTATTAAATGATTGTATGTATCCTGTCTTAAAAAAGCCAGTGCCTTTTCGGTAACATTATTAAAGAGTACTACTCTGAAATATGAAAATGCCGCGTTCAAAACGAGAACAGCACCAAGCAATAAGGCTATTCGATTCATTTTATCAGGTGAGTGTTCAGAAGCAGAATTGACCATTTCACCCAGCAATTTTGGAAAAGCAAGATTCCCCAGGCTTGAACCCAATAGAAAAACAACCCCCAACAGATACTCTTTCTGAAAGGGCTTTATGTAATGATATAATTTAAAGGCATTTACAAGTCCTGCCTTTGTTATCTTCTTCTTCTCAACTTCACTCATATCGCAATATTAATCATTTCTTAGGTACAATTAAAACAGATCTCTTACAGTTAAGTTCATTAATATTAGTTGTTCGAAAATGGATATTACTTTCAATTTGTAAGAAAGAAGTCGATACTTAATTCTCTTTGATTAAAAATAAACGAAATTAATTACATATTTTCATTGTTAAATCCTGTTTTTAATAAACCTTTTTTTAATTTTGACGAAGAAGGCCGGTTCAATTCATTTTAGCCCGGATAAAGGAGAACAATTGGCAGAGAGTCAGATATTAATGTAATTCTTATCAATATTTTAAACAAATGGCAACAAACTATTTTAAGAACTATCCTAATCAGGAAGGCTTTTTTGGAGAGTACGGTGGAAGCTTTATCCCTCCAAATCTTCAAACTGAGATGCAAAAGATTACTGATGCTTATTATTCTATCAGTAAATCTCACCAGTTCATTTCAGAATTGAGGAGCATACGGAAACATTATCAGGGAAGACCTACGCCGGTTTATTTTTGTAACAGACTTTCAACCAAATATGGCGGACGCATCTATCTAAAGCGTGAAGATCTGAACCATACGGGTGCACATAAGCTCAACCATTGCATGGGAGAAGCTTTGTTAGCCAAATACCTTGGAAAGAAAAAATTAATTGCCGAAACAGGAGCCGGACAGCATGGAGTTGCACTAGCCACAGCAGCTGCCTATTTTGGTCTTGAGTGCGAAATACACATGGGTGAAGTTGATATCCACAAAGAACATCCTAATGTTGTGAGAATGCAAATATTAGGCGCAAAGGTTGTACCTGTATCGCATGGACTTAAAACGTTAAAAGAAGCGGTCGATTCAGCTTTTGGCGCTTATATGCAGGATTTTGAGAACAGTATTTACTGCATCGGTTCAGTAGTTGGGCCTCACCCATTCCCAATGATGGTTCGTGATTTTCAGCGCGTCGTCGGGATTGAAGCTAAAGAGCAGTTTTTGGAAATGACAGGAGAATTGCCGGATAATGTAGTAGCCTGCGTTGGTGGAGGAAGTAATGCAATGGGTATATTTTCCGCTTTTCTTGATGATCAGGAATGTAAACTATTTGGCGTTGAGCCTGCCGGACGCTCACTTGAACCAGGGGAACATGCTGCCACAATGACTCTTGGAAAACCGGGAATGATTCATGGATTCAAATGTTATCTTTTACAAGACGAAAAAGGCGAGCCATCTCCTGTATATTCAGTAGCAAGCGGGTTAGACTATCCCGGCGTCGGACCTGAGCATAGCATGCTTAAAGACTGGAAAAGGGTATCATACGAAACCGCGACTGATGAGGAGACCATTGATGCATTTTATGAATTAAGTCGCCTGGAAGGCATTATTCCTGCTTTGGAAAGTGCACATGCAGTTGCGTGGGCGCTTAAACTGGCTAAAGAAAATCCAAGGGAGTCCATTTTAATCAACCTGAGCGGTCGTGGCGATAAGGACATCGATTTTGTAATGGAAAAATATGGATTGCCAAAATAAAGATTAACCGTCATTTTTGAGAGATTAATCTCAATAAAGAATAGTAAACCCCGAAACTGAAAAATACAGATTTCGGGGTTTTTATTTAATTGATCATTGATCATTATTAATTGACAAATTCCTACCTTGGATTACGGTAAAGTTGTCTTCTGTCGCCAACGCCTTCAGGTTTTGGCCTTGAAAAATTGGAGCGTTGCGGCCTTTGCTGTTGTTTCGGGGCTTTTACAGGATTATGATCGATCAAAGGATAAGGATGATTATCAATAACCGGAATTTTTTTCCGGATCAGCTTTTCAATATCCTTTAGAAAAGCTTTTTCCTCTGCATCACAGAACGAAAATGCTGTTCCTTTGGCACCCGCGCGCCCGGTACGACCTATCCGGTGTACGTAGGTTTCAGAAATATTGGGCAGTTCATAATTGATCACAAACTCCATTTCATCGACATCAATACCGCGTGCAGCAATATCTGTAGCAACCAACACTCTGGTTGTCTGATCTTTAAAATTAGCCAATGCCCTTTGTCTTGCATTTTGAGCTTTATTGCCATGAATGGCTTCAGCCTTAATATTATGACGCAGCAGATCTTTTACTACTTTGTCAGCGCCATGTTTGGTTCGGGTAAATACCAAAGCCGACTTTATCTTGTTATCACCCAGCACATCGATTAAAAGAGCACTTTTATTCCCTTTGTCAACAAAGTAAATAAACTGCTCGATGATATCAACAGTGGGCTGACCTGGAGTAATGGTAACTTTTGCCGGATCTTTCAGAATAGTATCTGCAAGTTTAACAATTTCCGGTGGCATTGTCGCTGAGAAAAAAAGTGACTGACGCTTACGCGGAAGGGCGGCAAGTACTTTTTTAACATCGTGAATAAAACCCATGTCCAACATACAATCGGCTTCGTCCAAAACAAAAATCTCAACATCTCTAAGTGAGATAAAACCTTGATTCATAAGATCTAGCAATCGTCCGGGAGTTGCTACCAGAATATCAACACCTTTTTGCAAAGCCTGGGTCTGCGAAAATTGATTAACACCACCAAAGATTACAGTATAAGCAAGTTTCGTATGTCTTCCGTAATTTTTAAAACTTTCTCCGATCTGGATAGCTAATTCGCGTGTTGGAGTAAGTATCAGACTCCGAATTTTTTTCCGTTTATCGTATGATTGACTGTTACTTAATAATTGAAGAATCGGAATTGCAAATGCTGCAGTTTTTCCTGTTCCTGTCTGAGCACATCCCAACAGATCGGTTCCATCTAAAACGATTGGAATGGCCTGGGCTTGAATTGGTGTGGGGATGGAATAACCCTCTTCGTGAAGTGATTGAAGAATAGGTTCAATAATTTCTAATGACTTAAATGGCATGAATGGTTTTTAGAAACTGAACATTTTTCAACTAATAATGTTCAGTTTTAATTAAATAATCCGCAAAGATACAATTAATTAACCGATTTTAAGGAGAGCAGTGGAAATGGAATGGGTAAGACCTCCCTGGCTGAAGGTAGATCGAATATTTAGAATGGACTTAATTCCTCAATAAAAAAGCTGACATGAAGATTATTCTTCATGCCAGCCTTTTTATATTGCAATTTAACAATCTATAATTGAGGATGTTGCTGATGCATTCCCCGATTAGGTTGCCTTCCGTTTTCACCTTTCATATCCATCATTTTTTCGCTAAAAAGGTCAAACTTCAGACGTTGTTCATCGTTAAGCTGAGAGCGCATCTCAAGATGGTACTTCGTTTTAATTTTAGCCATTTCGATACGCATTGCTCCGATCTTATCGATGTTCTTATTTATAGCGATAAGATCAGGTTGATCAGCGGTCATCAGCGTTTTTTGATGCGCTTCCGCTTCACCAAGTTCATTTTTGACTGGTTGCAGTTGCTTTTGCATAGCCATCATACTTTCCTTAAAAGTCGCCTTTTGCGCATCGGAAAGATTAAGTCCTTTTACCGGTCCTTCTTTTCCATCACTCATAATACGCGTTTCATTACCCGGCCGGTGTAATGGTTTATTAGGACTGGTTTCTGTTGTCTGTGCTTTTAGTACAACAAACAAACTCATCAATAAAACAATAAATAAAATTTTTGATCTCATAACATTTAATTTTTTAAATCCATTTACTTTTACTTTACTGAAATTACCCATTGGATGATCTCAGCATCAAAAGGTTTAATCAATCTAAAAAATCAAGATTTGAAAAGATTTGTTAACCTATTTTTCAGGAATAGATATTAGGTATAAATTGCTCTTGTATGGAATTGGCAAAGATTTGAGCAATCTCTTTTCTCTCAAAACCCAGCTTTACACCAAAGTCAAAAATAAAATTCAGTTCGCTGTCCTGAATAGCACTATCGGCAATTATGATGTTAATCATATATTCGAGCATCATATTTCTCTCGCCCGGATTAATTCCCAGCAGCTCTTTAACAGAATTTTCAAAGAAAATATCTATTTTATTGTCATCAATCATCTGATTCAAGGTCTGTTTTGGAAAAACAGTAAAAGCAGAAAGTTCTTCAATAATTGCCTTATATTCATCCGGTTCGATCGCCTTATCGATACCGGCAACAATTAATCCGGCAGAAGCGATAAAGCATGTCCGATGATAATTTAAAGGAGAATTGCTAATTACCATAAGGCTTTGTATCAAATCCGATATATTGTCATCCAGCACTTTGTCGTGAACGATCTCGTTTCCCAAAAGCAGACTTCGATACAATGCTGAAGACTCAAACAATTCAACCGCTTTAATTCTAATTGGATTTATAGGGTGTGACAACAGATTGCCGGAGCCCGTCTCCTTGAAATATTTCAAGATCTCCTCATTCTCTGCACTGAAAGCTTTAGGATCAAAATTAAGCCTTTCAACACTAAGACCTGATGCCATTTTAAAGAAGCACGAAAGCACCTTCTCCAACTTTCCGCAGGCCATAAATCCAAATCTGTCTGCTGTAAGTTCTGATAATTTATCCCAAACAGCAATTTTATGCTGCATCATCAGGGGTGTTTCTCCCTGATCTACAAACACAAAATTCAATAATTGGGCAATATTCGCATTATTACTGATCAGGTGACCAATTTCGTGTCCTACGATAAATTTTAGCTCATCGTCATCTACCTTGTCAATCAGTCCTGAGTTAATATTAATAATATGACTTTCATCCGGCTCAAGCCTGGAGACAGCAAAAGCATTTAATTCAGGATTATTCGTAATATAAAACTCTGTCGGCTCATTGAACTCAAGTCGTTTCATCACATCAATAAAAATATCATAAAGACGTGGAGCCAGTTTATCGTTCACCTTAAAACTATGTCCCTGGAGAATATTTTTAAAATAATTTTCAGTTTTTTCAACTTTAGCTTCTCTCAGAATGACTTCAAGTATCTTGCCTTGTATTTGCTGGTATAACTCTTGTCCAATTTGGATTTCTAACGGGATTCGGATGGTTTCGTGGTTCATAGGAATAGCTGAGTTAACAAAAGATTAAGATCGGATTTTAGATTAAAGATAATCAAAACAAAGGCGACATCAACAACCTGAACAGCCATTTTCTTTAATGGAACTTAAGGAAGTCCGTTTTTCTTCGGGAAATAGGATCAGAACCTTGCCGGACCAGGCACATCAAACCATTTAGTGGCTAACTCAACAGGGTGATAGTTATGAATATAATCCAATGCCTCATCTGAATTTTCAGCGATATAATAGGTCGATTTATAATCTTCTTTTGAGAAAGAATCGCGGTATGCCCTTTCGAATTGCTCAAAAAGAGCATTATAAAATCCGTCTGTATTGATAAAAACAATTGCTTTATTGTGATACTGCAACTGCTTAAGGGTTATCACCTCCAGTATCTCTTCCAATGTTCCGAATCCACCCGGGAGGGCAATAAAAGCATCAGAACGTTTGCGCATCAGGTATTTTCGGTCGCGCATGTTTGGGGTGATGATTTGCTCGTGATCACGCGGAGAAGAGAGTCGTTTATTGTGGATTGATTCAGGAATTATTCCAACGGAAATAGCTCCAGCCTGTCTGGCAGCTTCGGCAACTGTATGCATCAATCCCACGGTAGCTCCTCCATATACGATGGTATGCTGGTGATCACCAATGAGTTTACCTAGTTTAAGAGCTTCTTCGAAATAAAGTTCCGGAATGGCATTGCTTGACGAGCAGAAGACGCAGATATTCATGATCAGACTATCAGGCTGTTAGAAATTTAGACAATCAGGCAAAAACAGAATAATTTACAATCAATGTTACTATATAAAACTACCGGCAAATTCTTATCACCGGCAGATTTAATGGTATTTAAATATCAATATTCGCATAGGTTGCATTATCCTCGATAAACTTACGGCGGGGAGGCACATCATCACCCATCAGCATCGAGAAAACGTGGTCAGTCTCAGCAGGATTTTCAATTGTTACCTGTCGTAAAGTACGTGTTTCCGGATTCATGGTTGTATCCCATAACTGTTCGGCGTTCATCTCACCAAGACCTTTATATCGTTGAACGTGGAGCCCTTTTTCATTTCCACCGGCCCATTCTTCGATCAATTTTATCCTTTGCTGCTCTGTCCAGCAATATTGCTCCTGCTTTCCTTTTTTCACCAGATAAAGGGGAGGTGTGGCGATATAGAGATAACCATTTACAA
This sequence comes from Mariniphaga sp., assembly GCA_037133495.1. Taxonomy (GTDB): domain Bacteria; phylum Bacteroidota; class Bacteroidia; order Bacteroidales; family Prolixibacteraceae; genus JAAFHB01. The sequence continues at coordinate 16,652 of JBAXOA010000055.1, forward strand.
TCAGGTCGTACATGTACCTGAAAAAGAACGTCATAATTAGTGTCGCGATATGAGAACCGTCGACGTCCGCATCGGTCATAATCACGATCTTGTGATACCGCAGTTTCGAAAAATTCAAGGCTTTCTGGTCTTCTTCTGTACCGATAGAAACACCGAGTGCAGTATAAATATTGCGAATTTCCTCACTGTCAAAGACCCGGTGAGTCATTGCTTTTTCGACATTCAGAATTTTACCCCTGAGCGGAAGAATAGCCTGAAATTTACGGTCACGACCTTGTTTCGCGGTTCCACCGGCCGAATCGCCCTCGACAAAGAACACTTCACATAACGATGGATCTTTTTCGGAACAGTCTGCCAGTTTACCGGGAAGTCCGCCACCTGTCAGGACACTTTTACGCTGAACCAGCTCACGTGCTTTACGTGCTGCATGGCGTGCCGTTGCAGCCAAAATCACCTTATTTACAATGATTTTTGCCTCGCGGGGATGTTCTTCGAGGTAATTGGATAACATTTCACTTACAGCCTGATCGACAGAAGCACTGATTTCGGAGTTGCCCAGTTTCGTTTTTGTTTGACCTTCAAACTGTGGTTCCTGAACTTTAACCGAAAGAACAGCCGTCAGTCCTTCGCGAAAGTCATCGCCGCTGATTTCAAATTTCAGCTTCGACAGCATTCCGCTTGTATCGGCATAATTTTTCAATGTACGCGTTAAACCTCTGCGGAAACCAGTCATATGTGTGCCACCCTCAATAGTATTGATATTATTGACATAAGAGTGGATATTTTCAGTAAACGAGTTGTTGTAACACATGGCAATCTCAACAGGAACATCATTCTTTTCTGTTGCAATATGAATTGTTTCATCGATTAACCGCTCGCGTGTACCATCAAGATAATCAACAAATTCAGCCAATCCTCTTTCAGAAAGAAACAATTCATTTTTGAACTGTCCATTCTCCTCTACGATACGGTTGTCTGTAATGGAAAGACGTATACCACGATTCAAAAAGGCGAGTTCACGAAGCCGGGCAGCCAGAATATCATATTTAAATTCTGTTGTCGTAAAAATTGTGTCGTCGGGAATAAAAGTAATAATCGTACCGGTTTTGTCGGATTCGCCAATTATTTTTACATCACCTTTCGGAAATCCTCTTTCATATTCCTGCTCCCATATTTTTCCGTCGCGATGAATCTCAGCTCTTAAATAAGATGCAAGGGCATTAACACACGAAACGCCGACTCCATGTAAACCTCCGGAAACTTTATAGCTGTCTTTATTAAACTTTCCCCCGGCATGTAAAACGGTTAAAACCACTTCAAGTGCCGATTTATTCTCACCAGTATGTAATTCAGTAGGAATTCCGCGACCGTCATCTGTAACGGTTACCGATCCGTCAGTATTAATTACTACTTCAATATTCTGGCAATGTCCTGCCAAAGCTTCATCTATCGAATTATCTATCACTTCATAGACAAGGTGATGCAACCCTTTAATGTTTATGTCACCAATATACATCGCAGGCCGCTTCCGAACCGCTTCGAGTCCTTCCAGAACCTGAATACTGTCAGCACCATAACTTGAAGATCCATTAGATGGTAAAATCTCTAAATCGCTCATTCTTACAATAATTTTATTTAATAGCTGCCCCATTTTTAGGGGTTTGCAAATATAATATAAAATCGCCAACCGGCGAAATAAATCGGGGTCAAATCATCCGAATTTTCAAAAATAATATTCTTTATATATAATTGAATATCAACATAGAAGTGTCTAAAATAGCTGAATGGCTTTTCTGTAAGTTTAACTTATTTATCAGAATGAAAGGGTTATGCCTGCGATCAGCCTTAGTCCCTGAGATGCATAACCCAGCCACTGCTCATTTTGTCTGTTTAACAAGTTATCTATGCGTCCAAATAGTTTAAAATTCCCTGTCATTTCATAGTTTGCACCCAGGTTTATCCCGATTGAAGGGTTGATTAAAAACTCCTGTGAAAGCGGTCCTAAGGAGGATAATGGATAATTTTCTTTTACCAAAGCTTTCTGCTTCCCGGTAACATTCAGGTCAGTAAATCCTGTTAACCGGTCTATGATCCGAAATGCAGCAGAAGCAGAAAGATCGAAGTTAGGTTTATGAGGAGCAAAAGTGAGCGTTTCAAGATTGTAATTGTAATAATTCCCTTTCAATACAACCGACAAATCTTTACCTGAGACATAAGAAAGCTCTGTAGAAAGATTGAAAATTCCTGTATTATCATAGGTTAAAGCAAAGGCATTATTGTAAATTGCAGGAGCCGGAACTATGCTGGATGATAAATCAGGAAAACCATTAAGCACATAAAAATAAAGATCCTTAACCTGACTGTACTTCAATCCCAGATTATAGGAAATTTCGCGTGTGATTTTGCCTTTCAATCCGCCTGATGCAACATAAGAATAATCAGTACTATGCACATTATGCTTTGGATCAGCCCAATAGTTTTCGAAAGCGATATCGCTGTACCGGTTGTTTTTCAAATCACCTTTAAAACCGGCAAATAGTGTAAGAATTCCTTCAATTGGTCTAAAGTTAAATTCAAAATCGGGATAAAGTTTCAACGTATTTTTATCGCTTTTATCCAAAGCTGCAACAAAATTTATTCCGCCTCTTAATGTCCAGTTAGTTCCATCCATCCGCACCGAAGGAGCTATTCTGATCCAGTCCTCCGTTTTTGTACCGGGCAAACTTTGCGATCTAATATTTATACTATCGGTTGAATAATGATCAAAAGAGAGATCAACAACCCCATTAACAGCACCAAAGTTGTAATCAAATTTACTGAAAACACCTCCGCTACTCTCCTTCTGTCCGGTTTTGGCATCCGAAAAGCCAAGCCGAAATCCGCTGTTAAATTTAAGATCGCCTTGAAAATTATCGGAATTTTTGAGTGCAATTTCAAAATCTCCATTCTGATAGGCCTGATTCAAACCATATTTTGAATAAGAGATTGATGAGATATTCGAAGGAATCGCAATAGGATAACCATAGTAGTTCACGGCATCACGCCTGAAAGAAAGATCGGCAGAAAGAATTGTACTGCCAATATTCACTGAGCCAAAAATACCGCCATTATTCTGACTGTAAGGAGCATCTACAAGATCATCGGCTCGTAATTTTATTTTCCCATCCGAAGAGAGATGGCGCAGATGCAGTCCGAAGGTGCCTATTTCTGATTTCGGAAGATTGAAGAAAGCTTCTCCGTATAGTGTACTATAAACACCGGCTCCCAATTTAAGGTATCCAAAGCCTAAATCTTTAGTTGCCATTCCGTTAACATCGGCCGCACCTATTGAAGATGCAGTGAAGCCTTTCTTTACAGGTTTACTATCGATCGAATAGTTGAATTCCGGTGTAAAACGGGTGGAATCGTCTACTGCAGGCATCAGGTTCAATTTTTTGGCGTTCATGATACTTGGCCGGTATGCTTTAATCACCTCGACTTCCTGATTCAGCTTTGTTGTATCTTTTTGTGCAAATGCAGTAACTGCTGACATTCCGACGATTAAAAGAAGAACTGGCAATGAATGGTATATTTGTCTCATAACTCTTTCTGATTTATTTCTTTTTTGATCCGGCACCCGATGGCTGGGTTTTGACCTCTGGTTTTATGGGCTCAGAATTATTCTTCACCTCCAGGGTCTGAAGATATTGATTCGCCTCATCAATAATACCATCACCTTTTTGCTCATAATTTTCAATAATACTTTTAAGTGTATTGGTAGCTTGAAAAAGATCACTTTGCTTATCATAAACATGAGCAAGCAATAAGAAGCTTTTAGCAAGCCAATACTGGTGAGGTGTACCTTTTTCAATAAAATCATTTACCTCATTTTCCGCATCCTTTAATTTATTATTTGCATAATAATATTCACAAACCCTGTACTTAGCTTCAGCGCCTTCAATAGATTTTGAGTCACCCGAAAGTTTTCGCCAAAGCGGAAGCGCTTTGGACGGATCGTTCAGTTCGATGTATGCTTTTGCAGATTTATACGATGCTTCGCGGTCAAGTTCCGGGGGTATTTTATCCATACTTCGAATCTTCCATCCAATTTTCGAAACGGCATCAAAATCCTTTAATTCGTAATTACAGCGTAATCTTCCGGCCAGCGAAAGCAGGTTGTTATTATTGTTATTTGAAGCAGTTTCGAGTCGTTCATAATAGCCCAGCGCTTTTTTAAAATCACCAGCATTGTATGCCATTTCAGATGCGCGTAACAAGGCATTTTCAGTGAAGATATTATCGGGCTGAGCAAGAATAAAATCATAGCTACCCAAAGCGCCTTCGGTTTCATGATCAATAAACTCAGCTTCTGCCTTATAAAAATGAACATTCAGTGCAAAATTACCCGACGGGAAATTTTCAAGGTATTTTTTCAGCTCCGCTTTTGCTCTCGGATCCTTGGCCATAACCAGTTTTTCGGCTGCATAATAGGTAAGTGAGTCCTGCTCTAAATCGGAAGGAGTCGCCGATTGCCCCAGTTTTTTTGCATAGGTAATGTATTCGCTGACCTTATTGGTTTCAACATAGTTATTGCGTATTCCTGCAAGTGCCCCTTTGGCCTCCGGACTGTTTGGATATTTTTCGGCAACTTGTTTATAATAATCGAGAGACGTCGTAAAATCATTTGTATTATAGGCTATCAGTCCCATTTGTATCAGGGCTTTCGGGATAAAAGGACTGGCCGGAAACCTTGATATCAAAGTCTTGTAAATTGCTATTGCCTTATTGTTGTCCTGTAATCTCTCAAATGATTTTCCTGTTTCAAATAAGGCATCATCCAAAAAATTGGATTGTGGAAATTGAGTCTGAAGCTTTTCCAGTTCACTGATTTTCAAATGATAATCTTGCAACAGTCCATGACAAAAGGCTTTTTGAAATAATGCATAATCAGCATCAGACAAACCTGTTTCCCAAGCCTTTTGATAATAGGCAATCGCCTCCGTAAACCGGCTTGAAACAAAGTAACAATCGCCCAACCGGTTGTAGGCATCGGTATAAAGCGTTGAATTTTTATCTGTCGTACCTTCGGAATATTTAATGAATAATGGAATAGCAGGTTCGTATTCTTCTTTATTAAATAATGCATAACCGATATTGTAATTTGATATAGCGTATTCCTTTAACCTGGCAGCACCCTTAATACTTTGGAATTTTTTGTAGTCAGCTACTGCCTCATCCGTCTTCCCCGTACGGTAAAAGGCTTCACCCCGCCAGTAATAAGTCAGGGCACGCAATTCATTGCTTTGATCTCCGGATAATAATGACCTATTAAAATGTTGTATCGCATCAGAGAAATTCAATTCCCTGAATAATTCGATTCCCCGGTTTAAAGTAACTTTTTGATAAGCCTTTTTAATGGCAGGACTTTTAACTTTGATCTTATCGATCGAAATTATTGCATCCTTATAATTATGGGTTGTCATAAACACCTTAACTAAATAGTCGTATGCCACTTTATTTTTTTCCGAATTCGGATATTCCGAGATATACCTGTCAAATGCCTTAATTGCCTCATTAAATGGAGAATAATTAAGCTCGTAAGTTATTTTTGCATATTGAAAAAGTGCATCCTCTTTGATTTTGGGATCAAAGTTTAAATTAGATGCATTTTGAAATGCCATCATTGCCCTTTGTTTATCTCCTTTTTTAATATAAAGGGCAGCAAGTTCATAATTTCCATTTTGAGCCAGAGCATCTTTCCCATTCACCGATTTTTCTAAATACTGAATCGCCCTGTCTGTTTCTCCGGCCTTCCCAAAACAATATCCTGCCACATAATATTGCAGGGCTGTGATCTCCTTACTCTTTAGATAGATCTCAACAAAGGGAATAGCATCACTATATCTTCCTAATTGATAATACGATACACCAACAACTTTAGATAATTCTATTTTCCGTTCATCAGTTGCACTATCCATTAAAGGGGGCGCAATTGAAATTACCAGCTCATATTTATCCTGTGCAAAATAAATCTGAGCCTTATAAAATGGTATGATTTTCGCATACTGAGGTGATTTTTCAATTTTTTCAAATTCCTGAAGTGCAAGGTCGTATTTCCCTTTCAGGTAATTAATATGACCCCAATAGTATTTTGATGCATCCGAAAAAGTACCCGGTTTATCTTTCAATTCAGCAAAGAAAACCATCGCGATATCTTTATTGCCGGCTTCAAGATTACAGAATCCCGATTTAAAACTATATTCCTCAAGCTCCTTGCCTGTCAGAGCATATCTGTCGATTTTTTTAAAATCTACCAGTGCCTTTTTATACAGTTTTTGATTAAAATCAGAATTTCCAAGTCTGAAATAGGCACTGTTTATCCTTGGCGATTCAGGGCTGTGCTGAATAAATGCTTCAAGTAAATTTCTTCCGTTTGAATTTCCCATCTCAAGGAAACAAACCGATATATGATAATCGGCCTCATCTTCAAAAACTGATCCCGGAGCTGCAATCCTTCGAAGTTTTTGAAATTCAGTAATTGCTGATCCATACTTTTCGGCATTAAAAAGCTCCATTGCCGTTCTGAAAATCTCGTTACAGTTCTCTTGCACAGCAACAGGTTGTGCATGCAATGAAAAAGCATAAAAAAAGAAAATCACGAATACCTTTATTAACCGGTTTTTAATTTTCATATTCTTTTAATCATTAATTTTGCGGATACGTGGTTTTACAAATATATACTATTCTAAAAACTTTTCGAATCTTGGAGCCAATCATTGAATTAATAAATGCGGACATTTATCAACGCGAGACGTTGGTTTTAAAGAACATCAACTTATGCATAAACAAAGGTGAATTTCTTTATATTATTGGGAAAGTTGGTAGCGGAAAGTCCAGTTTGTTGAAAACTTTTTATAACGAATTACCATTAATTTCCGGGAATGGTTCTGTTTGCGGGTATCAGCTGGAGAAAATCCGTTCCAGAGATGTTCCGTTTCTGCGACGTAAGCTGGGCATCGTTTTCCAGGACTTCCAGCTCCTTACCGACCGCACTGTGTACCGAAATTTTGAATTTGTATTAAAAGCAACCGCCTGGCATAGCGAAAAAGCAATCAGGGAAAGGATTGAAGAGGTGCTGACAATAGTTGAAATGGGTCATGCCGGTTCCCGAATGCCTCACCAACTATCAGGCGGCGAGCAACAACGGATTGTTATTGCCAGAGCATTGCTGAATAATCCGGAGATCATACTTGCCGACGAGCCGACAGGAAATCTTGATCCGGAAACCTCTGAAGCCTTATTGAAGGTTTTTATGGAGATCAACAGAGAAGGAAAAACGATCGTCATGGCAACTCACGATTATCCGATTATCAGAAAATTTCCGGCCCGGAAAATCATCTGCGAAGGAGATACTATCAGAGAAATCGACGATGACACTAAAGTAATCGATTTTGATGCGCTGCTTGATGATGTGCCTGTCAGCTGATTAAATTGACAATTAAATATGTACCAACTTACCCACAACTTCTCCCTCAAAAACAGTAATACCTTTGGAGTAACAGCCACCGCAAAACTATATTTAACAGTTAGATCCGAACAGGATTTTCTTCGTTTTTTTAATGAAAACATTGAAGCCAGGCAAGAGAAAATACTTTTTCTGGGAGCCGGCAGCAATCTCCTTTTCCTAAATAATTTCGACGGGTTAGTTATCCACCCTGAAATACTTGGCATTCGTATTATCGCGGAGAATGAAGATGCAGTTGAAGTGGAAGTTGGAGCCGGAGTGCCCTGGGATCAATTTGTAGCCTGGAGTGTCGGAAAAGAATGGGGAGGCGTTGAAAACCTCTCATCAATTCCTGGAAATACAGGAGCCGTTCCTGTTCAAAATATCGGGGCTTATGGCACAGAAGCAGCATCCGTTATTTCGAGGGTGAACGGAATCGACCTTGAAACCCTTCAATTGAAAAGTTTAGACCATGAAGAGTGCAAATTTGGGTATCGCACAAGCCTGTTCAAAGAGCAACTGAAAGAACAATTCATGGTGACATCAGTCGTCTTTCGCCTCTTAAAGCATCCGGAATATAACCTCGGCTATGGAGCCCTTCAGGCAGAGGTACTGAACCTTGGAGAGCCAACACTTCAAAATATCCGCAAGGCCGTCATCGCGATTCGTGAATCAAAACTTCCTGATCCGGCTAAGGTGGGCAATGCAGGAAGTTTTTTTAAAAATCCTGTCGTAACAGAAGCAACAGGCACAGCACTTAAAAACAGCTACCCGGAAATTCCTGTTTACTCTGCCGGACCGGGCTTAGTAAAACTGGCTGCAGGCTGGTTAATTGAAAAGGCGGGATGGAAGGGAAAATCTGTCGGCCGATCAGCAGTACATGATCAGCAGGCATTGGTGATCATCAACACGGGAGGCGCTTCCGGAAAAGAAATATTCGAACTTTCAGAGATGGTGGCTAAAGATGTTTTACAAAAATTTGGTATTGAACTTGAACGCGAAGTCCAGGTAATCGGCCATATATAATTTATTAATCCTATCGGAGAACTTATTAGCATAAATATTAATTCAATACATCTCCGCCTTCTTGGAATTATTTCTCCAGCCTGCCTGATTCTCATATTTCACCACAAACACCTTCACATCTGCCTGATTCGCGTATTGCACTGAGAAAACCTTTTGCGCACTGGCAGCAACGACGATAATCAACAGACTTACAATTGAAAGAAAAAGCTTTTTCATTTGTATTGTTTTAATGACAATTTCACTTCAGCCTTTTTGTTACATCTGTCCATCTATTAAGACTATAAGCCGAAGTTTCTTCATTTTCAAATTGCCGAATCACTCTTCTCCTACTTCCAAATCTTGCTCTTATTCAATGCAGTTTGATATCGGGCGGCGTTCCGGCTGTGCTCAGACAGCGACAAGGCAAAATTATGATAACCTGAAAAATCCTCCTTCGCACAGAAATACATATATTTATGGAGTTCAGCATTGAGAACTGCATCAATACTTGTTATGGTAGGAAAATTGATCGGACCTGGTGGAAGTCCGGCATATTTATAGGTATTGTATGGTGAATTGACCGATAAATATTCCGTCAGCACCCTTTTCATCAGGAAATTTCCAAGTGCATATTTAACCGTAGGATCTGCCTGAAGCAGCCATCCCCTCTTCAGCCGATTGATATAAACTCCTGCCATACGTGATTTTTCGTCATTTTTATTGGTCTCTTCCTGAATAATCGAAGCTATTGTTGCAATTTCAAGCTGAGACAAACCTAGTTCAGATGCCTTCTTTTTTCGCGTTTCATTCCAAAACTGATCGAATTCGCGCTTCATTCTGCCAACAAATTCCTGAGGAGTGGTATTCCAGTAAATCTCATAAGTATTTGGAATAATAATGATGGGAAGTGATTCGCACGTTAAACCTAAATCATTTGCAGTCTTGTCATTATTGAGTATTTTTAAAAATGTAGCCGAGTCTGGTTCAAGGTATCGTGCCAAACGGCCAGCCAGCTCTTCACGAAACCGGATATTATTAAAGGTTACCTTAACAGGCGTTTGAATTCCCGCTCTAAGCAGGTTAATCAATTGATTATTACACCAGCCACTTTTTAAAGTATAGGCGCCGGGCTGAATCCTCTGATCATATTTCTTCATTGCCGAAACCCATTTAAAAGTCTCAATATCATTAATATAGCCATTACTACTCAACGTATCAAGTACCTGCTGAAAACC
>JBAXOA010000056.1:0-26183 GCA_037133495.1 Mariniphaga sp.
GAATGGAAATTCCGGTTTTGGGATGGGCATCCAAAGGAGAGAAGGTTACAGTGACCCTCGACAAGAACAAGGTAACCATTCGGGCGAATAAAGCAGGGAAATGGCGTGCAAATCTCCCCAAAATGAGTTCAGGGGGTCCTTACAAAATGACGATCCAGGGGAAAAATGCCCTTACCATGGAGAATGTCCTGATCGGTGATGTTTGGGTCTGCTCAGGACAGTCCAATATGGAATTCAAAGTTACCGGCACCAAAAATGCAGCGGTCGAAATTGCTGCGGCCAACTATCCAACGATCAGATTTTTTACAGTGACGAAGAGAGTCTCCAAAGATCCACAAGACAACCTCGAAAATGGGGAATGGTTGGAGTGCTCACCCAAAACAGTTTCTAATTTGACGGCTGTAGGTTATTTCTTTGGCCGTAACCTTAACGAACATCTGAAAGTTCCGATCGGTCTGATCCACACCTCATGGGGCGGAACAGTGGCTGAAACATGGACAAGCCCTGAAACCATCGCAAAGGATGCCGATTTTAAGGATAAACTGACGAAACTTCAGACCATCGACATGAAAACAACGAAAGTGGGGCCAAATGATTATCCAACACTTCTTTACAACGGAATGCTTAACCCGATTATTCCATTTGGGATCAAAGGGGCCATCTGGTACCAGGGCGAATCGAACGCTTCACGCGCTCAGCAGTATAAAAGGGTTTTCCCGAATATGATCAAAGACTGGAGAACCAAATGGAACCAGGGTAATTTTCCTTTTCTGTTTGTTCAGCTGGCCAACTTTATGAAACCGGTTACAGAACCTGTGGAGTCTGATTGGGCCGAATTGCGTGAAGCTCAGACCCAGACCCTTCAGTTGGAGAACACCGGAATGGCCAATATTATTGATGCAGGCGATGCCGCCAATATCCATCCGACAGACAAGCAGTTAGTGGGTTACAGACTTTCTTTGGCTGCCCGCAAAGTAGCTTATGGTGAGTCACTTGTATATACCGGTCCGACCTATAAATCGATGAAAATTGAACAGAACAAAATATTCATCACGTTCGACAATATTGGTAGCGGAATAAAGATTAACAGCAAGTATGGTTATATCAACGGATTTACAATCGCTTCGAAAGAGGGTGATTTTAAATGGGGCAAAGCGGTCCTTGTGAACGAAAATACGATCATGGTGACCAATGAAGCCATCCAGAATCCGGCTGCAGTAAGATATGCGTGGGCCAATAATCCCGACGATGTGAACTTCTATAATGCAGAAGGTTTACCTGCTAATCCATTCAGAACCGATTCACGTCCCGGAAAAACAAAATAAAAATGAGAAACGTAAAGTTAGCGATCTGGATCGTTCTTTTTATGCTGAATGCGGATCTCGTGCTGGCTCAGAATACCAAAACGGCCGCAGCCAATGATTCAACCATCATTAAGGCAAAAATAGCGAAGGATAAAGCAGATTATGAAAAGTGGTTAAAACTCGACTGGCCCAATCTGAAACGATACAGTGAGAGCAACACGAAACTTGGATTGCCGGCAGCAAATGAGAAACGGGTAGTCTTTATGGGGAATTCAATTACTGACGGATGGGTTCGCACCGCTCCCGAATTCTTTGACGGACGGCCTTATATTGGACGTGGCATAGGCGGGCAAACAACTCCGCAGATGCTGGTCCGGTTCAGAGCCGATGTGGTCAATCTGAAACCAAAGGTGGTGGTCATTCTGGCCGGAACCAACGATATTGCCGGCAATTCTGGGCCGTCAACACTCGAAATGATTCAGGACAACCTTGCTTCTATGGCAGATCTCGCAAAGGCTAATGGCATAAAGGTGATTCTCTGTTCGATCCTTCCGGCTTACGACTATCCGTGGAAACCAGGACTCAAACCTTACGAAAAAATTCGCGTAATGAACAAGTGGATCAAAGCGTATGCCACCAAAAAGGGTTTTATCTACCTCGATTACTACTCAGCCATGGTTGACAATCGACCTGGTTTAAAAGTCGAATACAGCTCAGACGGCGTTCATCCTAATAAGTTGGGATACAGTATAATGGCACCTTTGGCTGAAAAGGCTATCGCAAAAGCATTAGGCAAATGACAATAAATGTAACCTTCGGGTTACATTTATAAATCTCTCAATTAATTTTTTCAGATGCAGACGATGAAGCGGAGGAAGTTTATAGCAAAATCTTTAGCAGGAATTGCCCTCGCCGGAATTGATTTCAATGGTGTTGCCCGGGCTGGCGAACGCTCCAAATCGAGCGTCAGAATACCGGCTTCAACAATCCCATTGGAAGTAAAGTCCGATGTCATCGTCTGTGGCGGTGGTCCTGCGGGTTTTGCTGCCGCTGTCGCAGCTGCCCGTAGCGGGGCAAAAGTCCGCCTGATCGAGCTTCAGGGATATTTGGGAGGTGTGTGGACCGCCGGATTAATGACCCATTTTCTTGACGCGTCACAAAAAGGGGGAATCATGCAGGAGCTGCTTGACATACAAAAACATGGGGGCGTAGTTAATCCCCGTTGTCTGGATGTTGAAGTGACCAAATTGTGGCTGGAACGTTTTTGCGTGGATGCGGGAGTTGAAGTGCTCTACCACACACGGGTGGTGGGTGCCCTGATCGACAAAGGGAGACTTACGGCAGTGCTTACCGAAAACAGTAACGGCCGTCAGGCATGGCCTGCGAATCTGTTTATCGATGCGACTGGAAACGGCGATCTCGCTGCCCGTGCGGGCTGCGGTTTCGATATGGGTCATCCCGAGACCGGGAAGACACAACCACTGTCGCTCAATGTGCTGCTCACAGGAATTCGGCTGGAAGATTTGCAAAAACGAAAAATGATCGAGATGCCCAGATTGACTTGGGCTGAAACAAAAGATAACCTGCTCGCGGAAATCAGGAAAGGGGGAGCAGATTGCTCCTACTCAAAGCCCACTATTTTTTCGATTCGAGACGATTTTTTTTCGTTGATGTCGAACCATCAGTACGGAGTGAACTCGCTTGATGCGATTGAAATGACAAAAGCTACTCTCGCGGCTCGTGCGGAATTACACCGTCAGGTGGATGCATTACGGAGTCTGGGTGGAATGTGGAAAGAGATAAGGATTGTAGCAACAGGCGACCAGATTGGGATCCGGGAGTCGCGCAGGATCCACGGGCACTACACGGTGACCAGAGAAGATATGATGCGGGGCGTCCGGTTTGAAGATGCCGTTTGCAGAGCCACCTTTAATGTTGATGTGCACGCACTTGATCCTTCGAAGAACAAAGCGATTGACCAGGGATTCAGCGTGAAACCGTATGATATCCCTTTGCGTTCGCTCATCGCCAAAGATGTCCAGGGTCTGCTGATGGCCGGACGGTGTATCAGCGGTGATTTTCTGGCCCATTCAAGTTACAGGGTTTCGGGCAATGCCGTTGCGATGGGTGAATCAGTCGGAAAAATAGCTGCAAAAGCCTCATTGCTAGGCATATTGCCTCAAGAAATACATTGGAAAAATAATATTACAGGTATAATAAAAACAGCATTATGAAGCATATTGGACGGCAGACGATATTGATCGTTTTATTGATTGTAACCAACTGGGCCTTTGTTTTTCAGGCACAAGGACATGGACCTGCGGATTCATCAAAACCGGTCATTTTGAATGCCAGTGAAGGGGCGCTTCCGGGAGAGGCCTTCGGTATTCAGGGCGCCTTCTTTGGTCCCGATGCCGAAATCTGGTATGCTGCCGTGAAAGGGAATGAAAAAAACCTGGTCCCTACTGCTTCACTGAATGTGTTGAGCCACTCCGACAGTTATGTTGCTGCGGTACTGCCTGACGAGAAAATTGTTCCTGCCGGACAGTTGACTGCTGTCTGGATTAAAAACGGCCAGCAACTGAGCGAACCTGTCTATCTGAACAGGGCCCGTGCCATAACTGTTGAGTTCGAGGAGATCATGCCCGGACATCTCTTCCGGATTTTCGGTCGGAATTTACATTTTGCCGGACAGCAACCGACCGTTCTATTTTACGACAACGATAAAAATCAATCCCTTCAGGCCGATGTTCTTCAGTCTGATCGCTCAATTCTGGAGGTGAAAGCGCCGCTTGGACTCATCCCCGGAAGGCGTTATTCCTTAAAAGTAAACAATGGTGCCGGAGGAAAATGGGGTGAATCGACTGCCGAAGAGACCATCCTTGCCAGAGAAATTGCCCCCGACCCATTTGCCATTGGAGCGCCATGGGGAGCCAATTTTAAATTTAACAAAAACAGTTACAACCTCAAAACAGACTCTCGTTTAAAGGTGAAAGCCAAAGGCGACAGCGTGACCAATGATCGGAATGCCATCCAGCAGGCGATCGATATGGCGAGTGCCAATGGGGGCGGTGTGGTCTATTTTCCTGAGGGAAACTATCGGCTTGAGTTTGCAACGGGCTGTGGCTTAACCATGCGGTCGAACGTGGTCCTAAAAGGTGATGGTCCCGGACGGACGGTGATTCAGTATGGTTACGGAACTCCTCCTCCTTATCCCGATCCAATTGGGAAAGGTGGCTGGCCTGATGAAATAGTTGAAGGGGTCGGCCTCTTGTGGCCCCTGGGAACCACCAGAAGCGGATTGTCAGAACTTTGCCTCCGGAATGTAAATACTTCTGGTTTATGGCGTCACAGCCTTAAGACGATGCGGCCTAAAGATAAAAAACCCGGAGCGTCCGGTTCAGAGTTTTTTGCCGTCAACTGCCATTTCGACCTCTCCGTCGCCTGGGGCCTGTCATGGTCGTATGTCGATCGGATGGTGATTGCAAACTGTGATTTTAAGAGCATTACCCAGAACACCTGGCCTTGGTTACTGCACTGCAATGGCTCTACCAACTTTGCGGTCCGCAATAACCGGATCCATTATTCGGCAGGCCGGTTTGGTTTCAACGACAGTTTCAACGGAATTATCGAGAACAACCACATCACCCGTTTGGGAAACCTTCAAACCCTCAAAGGGGAAACGGGCGGATTTAATATCGACTACGCCAAGGACATCGTGGTACTGAAAAACCACCTTGATGTTGATGGCACACCGATTGCAGATAAAAATCAGGGGGAAACTATCCTAAGTCAGGGTGGAAATCCGGTCGGACAAACAATGGGGAAAGTCACCGGAGCGACAAAAAATTCATTGAGCGATTCCAAACAGCAATGGCAAAAATTCGGAACAAACGAAACAATACAAAAAAGCACAATCAACACCAGTGACCTCTCCATTTCGAATTGCGTGGCTATTATTTCAGGCAAAGGAACCGGTCAGTGGCGTTACATTACCGGCAATGATGCTACTTCGCTTCAGATTGATCGTCCCTGGGACGTCATCCCCGAAGAGGGAAGTCAGTATGATATTATGAAATGGTCGGCTGAAGACTGGCTGGTAAAAGACAATGTTCTCGAAGGGAATAACCGGGGCATCTGGTTCTACTGCGGAGGCCAGGATGTGATGATCGAAGGAAACAGGCTGATCGATTCTGATGGAATTTACCTCAGGGCCGACCAACGGATGGAGGTAGGTCGTTTTAACCTGATCTGGAACGTATCGGTCGAGAATAACCGCGTTACGCGTACCGACAGCAAACGTCCGGCCTACATATGTTCTGTTCTGGCGATCCAGAAAACACATAGCCTTTTAGGTACCGGTACGCTCGGGGTTGAAATGCGGAGAAATTATATTCAGACGAAAAAACCGAACTCAGGGTCGTTTGTCACTGGCGAAGGGTATTGGAATGAGATCAGGTCATCAACACCCGAAGCGCTTAAAACCACTGTTGGAATTCTGGGAACTATCTTCGAAAAGAATACTGCTGTTAACACCGACTTTGGTTACCGTCTCAGCAAAGCCATCAGCCAGACAGTTATCAAAGATCCTATTTATGTGGATGTCACTTCTCCGACGAACGAATCTTTGATTTCCGAATCGTCCAAAATCGGGACGGTCATTGTTTCTGATGTGGATAAACCGGTTGTAAATAACGATCCATTTCTCCCCTACCTGAATGGACAGGCACCTAAAATTGTAAAGGATCTTGGTGAGGAGACAGCCAATGGGGTCCGTATCCGGAAAGTTGTTTTTCATTCCTACGACTATAAAAACAAGTCTAAAGATGCAGAAGCTGTGATTTTTGGAGCGATCGTCCGTCCTGAGAAAGCAGGAAATTACCCTGGATTGCTCCTTTTGCACGGAGGTGGCGGCTATGCCGAAATTGAGAAAGCCAAAAAATGGGCTATTCTGGGATATGTAGTGGTAGTGGTGGATGAGCCGGGGGTTGCCAATCCCGATAAAATACCATTTTCGCACGGCCCGTGGGAAGGAATTAAATATGGTGAAAACCGTTTCATAACAACTCCCACCGTTACATCGAGCACCATTTTTAGTTCAGTACTCGCCTCTTTACAAGGACTTTACCTTCTGAATGCACAATCTGATGTGATCAAAGACAAGATTGGCGTATTGGGAATCTCATGGGGCGGTTACCTTACCACCATCGTCAGCGGTCTGGCCAATCCAATGATCCATGCTGCGTTTTCAGTTTATGGCTGTGGTTTTTACGATGACGGTTCTACCTTTCTTAGAAATCTGAATACCATGAAGCCTGAGGAAAGGGCCACATGGCTCAAATACCTCGATGCCGGACGTCGGGCTGATGCGATTAAAGTACCCTTTTTCATTGCTTCAGGAACAAACGACAACTGGTTCTATCCTCCGGCAGTGATGTCAACGCTTAAAATTATCAAAGGTCCGGTCAACCATGTGTTCTCTCAAAATACTTCTCACAAAATTGATCTGCCCGGTGGAACCAATGCGCCAACTCCCGGCCAGCCCGGATGGTTGTCGATGGAACAAATATATTTTGATTATTACCTGAAGGGCGAAGGAAAACCGTTGCCAAAAATTCAAGAGATCACTGCGGAAAAGAGTGCCAATGGCAATACAAAGGTGAGGTTTAAGGTAAACAGTCTGCTCCCAGTTGCTGCAGGACAGGTTTGCTACAGTTTGGTAGGCGTGGAGTGGACCAAACGGAAATGGGAAACTGTTCAGGCAACTGCCGCTGAGCAGGGGTGGTATGAAGCTGATATCCCTTCAAAAGATTTGAAAAATGCTTTTGAATGTTTCGCAACGGTCTCAGATGCAAGACCGGTATCTGTTTCGAGTTATCTGGTATGGTGCAATTAAGAACGATAATAATGAAAAATAAAAAATACATTGGGTTATTGCTGGTTGCATTGGGTATGATTTTTTCATTCCAAAGCAGTGGCGCCATTCCAAAAACCCCCGGAAAGCCTGTCATTTTTAATTTCAACGAAGGAGCCCTCCCTGGTGAGGCCTTTGGTGTTCAGGGTGATTCATTTGGAAAAGCCGCCGAACTTTGGATTGCCCTGGTGCAGGGAGGTGAGAAAAAATTAACGCCTAAAGTCTCCCTCAAGGTGGTAACCCGGTCCGAAAGCTATGTTGCTGCTGTTTTACCTTCCGAGCATCTACTCCCCGCTGGAAGTCTGACTGCTGTGTGGGTTAAAAATGGAAATCAGTGGAGCGAGCCGCTATTTATTAACCGCGCCCGTGTAGTTACCGTTGAATATGAAGAGATTATGCCGGGATATACCTTCCGGGTTTTCGGAAGAAACCTGCTTTTCGCTGGACAGAAACCTTCCCTTTCTCTTTATGATGCCAATAAAAAACAAACCCTTCAGGCTGAGGTCATTCTGGCCGATCCTTATATTTTGCAGGCAAAAGCGCCGCAAGGGGTGATCCCGGGCGTGCGTTATCATATAGTCGTGACCAACGGTTCGGGTGGTAAATGGGGTGAATCGACGGCTGAAGAAACGATACTTGCCAGGTCAAACGCTCCCGACCCATTCGGTGTAGGCGCGCCATGGGGAGCAGATTTTAAATTCGACCAGAACAGGTATAATGTTAAAACCGATGTCCGGTTAAAACTAAAAGCAAAAGGGGACAGTATTGCCAACGACCGTGACCCCATTCAGCTGGCGATCGACAAAGCCGGTGCTGACGGCGGCGGTGTAGTTTACCTGCCCGAAGGCAACTACAAACTGATGTTTACTACCGGCAGCGGGTTGACCATGCGTTCTAATGTGGTGCTTATGGGTGATGGTCCCGACAAGTCATTTATTCTTTTTGGCTATGGAACTCCCCCACCCTATCCCGATCCGATCGGGAAAGGACATTGGCCCGATGATACAACTGATGGTGTCGGTATGTTATGGCCACTGGGGACCAACAAAAGTGGAATGTCTGGGATCTGCATACAAAATGTGAATACTTCCGGCATCTGGCGCCATAGCCTTAAGACCATGATCCCAAAAGAGAAAATACCCGGAGGTGCCGGTGCTGAGTTTTTTGCCGTCAACTGTCGTTTTGAACTTTCGATGGCGGTGGGGCTTGGCTGGTCATTTGTAAACCGGATGGTAATCGCCGATTGCGATTTTGAGAGTACAACGCAGAATACCTGGCCCTGGATGTGGCATTGCAACGGCTCAACCAATTTTGCAGTCCGCGGAAACAGGGTTCATTATGCGGCGGGCCGGTTTGGATTTAACGAAAGCTTCAACGGAATTATAGAGAACAATCACATCACCCGATCAGGTGATCTTCAGACATTTAAAGGAGAAACAGGCGGTTTTAACATCGATTATGCCAAAGATATTGTGGTGATCAAAAACCGGATGGACGTCAATGGCGCTGCAATCTTTCCGAGAAATCAGGGTGAGACGATTTTAAGTCAGGGTTGCAATCCCACCGGACAGACAGTGGGAGTTGCAACAGCCGTCACCTCCACATCACTGACCGATGCCAAACAACATTGGAGCGCCTACAATCCGCTGGTACTGGGTTCGAGCAGGGCCGTGGCAATTGTCGATGGCAAAGGTACCGGGCAGTGGCGTTCAATCAAAAGCAGCAATGAGGGGACTTTGACCATTGACCGCCCATGGGATGTGACGCCTGAGGCCGGTTGTCATTATGTAGTCATGTCGTGGTCGGCCGAAGACTGGCTTGTAAAGGACAACATCCTGGAAGACAACCATCAGGGCATCATGTTCTACTGTGGGTGCAACGACGTGGCGATCCAGGGAAACAAGCTCACCAATTCCTCCGGAATTTATTTGCGTTCAGATCAAAGGGCCAACGAAGGAAGGTACAACCTGACCTGGAACGCGAGTGTGGTCGAAAATGAGATCCGAAGAACCATAGGAACAAGAGCTGCAAGTATCTATTCGATTCTCGCCGTCCAGCCTAAACAATTGCTCCTCGGCGTCGGTACCATTGGGCTTGAAATCCGCCGAAATTTGGTCCAGGCTAAATATCCGAATTCAAACTCATCCGTTCCGGGCGAAGGTTACTGGAGCGAAGTGAAATCTTCGACGCCCGCTATATTGAGCAATACCGTTGGCGTTTTAGGTACCATCTTCGAAAAAAATACGGCCATCAACTGCGATATTGGATACCGGCTAAGCAAATCACTTGGCCAGACCATCATCAAAGATCCGATAAACCTCGATGTGAAAGCAGTCACCAATGAAGCGTCCTTTCCTGAATCATCCTCAATTGGCACCGTTATGATCTCAGGAAAAGATTCCATTCAAACTACTAAAATTACAAACACCAGCCATTTGCCATAAATCATATGAAAATGAATTATTTAACTATAAAAACGTTAGTTTTCCTGCTCCTTCTGGTGATCTTTTCAAGTCTCACCCAGGCTCAAGAAACCATTGCGATTTATCCGAACCTGAAATCGCAAAAGAAGCTGAAATTGTGTGCTACATTCCTCACCTCAGTTTTCAGGGATGGAAATCCGGAGGAATTTTTGAAAATACTCGAATCGTCCATCGATAAATATGGGATCGACATGGTTAACGCTCATGGTTTTTCAAGCGACCAATGGGTCACCTACAAAGGTTACGATAAGATCACTGCCAAGCCCGATCAGCAAATGGTCAACCAGTACCGGAGTTATTACAAACGAATTAAAAATAAAGGAGTTTACCTTATCATCAGCGGTGGGGAACCAGTCTGCCCAAAGGACCTCTTTGAAAAATACCCCGAAATGCGACCGGTTAACAACGGAAAATTCTGGCATTTTGTCGAGGACAAGACCAAAGAACTTTACGACGCATTGCCCGAGATGGATTGTTTTGAAATCTACCTTTGGGAAACAGCTATGCTTCACGACGACAAGGCCTTCCCCGATTTTGAATTTAACCGGGCTTACGGCTACCCGTTTTATTCAAATTCTGACTATTTTAAATACCTTTTTGATGCCCTTTCGCGTGCTGCTGACAGCAAGAAAAAAGATTTTATGCTGCTCACCTTCAGTCATTACCCCTATCAGGAGCAAATCATGATCAACGCCCTGAAAGACCGGGATAAAAATTATCCATTCTTACTGGATCACAAGAGCCAGCCGGGTGATTGGACCCCTTTTAAACCCGCCAACAACATCATGCAAACCATCACCGACATGCCTGGACAACTCCAGTTTGATGGTGCCGGAGAGTACTGGGGGCAAACGCTTTTACCCTATTGCTACCCTGAAGAAATTCAGGCACGAGTACAACATGCACTGGCTCATAATCAGAATATTAAAACCCTGAGTATGCGCATCAACTGGAGTAATGGCAATTTATTCGGAAAACCGAATGAAATCAATTTTTATGCTCTTTCAAAACTGGCGGATGATCCCTTTACCCCTATTGAAAAAATTTGGAAGGACTGGGCTGCCGAACGATTTGGCGAAAAAGCTTCTGAGAAGGTCATTTCGGCTTTGAAACGGTCAGATGATATCGGAAAAAATATTTTTTACATCGACGGGATGTGGGTTTTTAATCATAGCTCGCTTGCCAACCTCCCCTATGTTGAATCACACATTGTCAATTACGCCAAGTGCATTGCTCAGCTCAAACCTGATGAGATCCTGGGGAATTACCGGCTCAATGAACTGCTGAATTATCCGCGCGAATACCGGATCCGTGAGGTGCAGGCCGACCGCGATGAAGCACTAAGACTCAATGCAATGTCATTACAGGACATTGAAGACGCGGCCAAGGATCTCAAACCGCAGGATTATAAAATGCTCAAAGATCAATTCTCAAAACAGGCAGATATGGCCAGAGCTTCAAAACTTCACCTTGAGGCGCTGTTCCGTTACCGGATCGAAAAGTTAAATGGCACAGAAAAAGGACCGGAAAACAGACAGAAACTCGCCGATTGTTTGGTCCGGCTCGAGAAAATGGGAGCGGAAATGGAAAAGGTTTATGGAGACAATTTCCCGTTTTTAAAATCCTCCCTGTTTAAAGAATATGCCGGTCAGGTAAGAGAAGCAATCGCAAATCTGAATAAGGGTCAATAGATTTAAAGCATAACTGAAGCTATCCATTAAAATTATAAAACAGATCATCATGATTAAAAAATACTTGGTTTATTTTCTGATTAGCTGTGTAACAGGCTGTTTACACCCTGCAATAGGTTTCGCACAAAAAAATTCATCGCCGGCAAGCAGCAGTGTTGATGAATCAAAACCGGTCATCTTTAATTTTACGGAATCCATCGCTCCGGGCGAAACAATTGGCATCCAGGGAGCATCCTTCGGATCGGCACCCCAGTTATGGATTCAATCGGTGAAAGGGGATGAAAAAGTGTTAAAACCTGAATTGCAACTGCAGGTTCTCACTCATTCTGAAATGTTTGCAGCCACAACCATTCCCGAGAATCTCCCGTTGGGTTTAATTGCCCTTTGGGTAATCAACGGAAAACAAATGAGCGAACCGATCTTCCTCAACAGGGCGAGGGTGATGCATGCGGAGTTTGATCAGCTCATGCCTGGGACTCAATTTCGCTTATTCGGACGAAATCTGCAACTAAAGGGGACCAATTCCCGGGTAAGTTTTGTAGATCCAAACGGAAAAGAATTTGAAACGAAAGTAAACAAGGGCGATTCCTACACCCTCGAGGTGGTGGCTCCGCTTCAAGTAGTGCCGGGGGTGAAATATTCCATTCATGTGACTAACGGTGCCGGTGGAAAATATGGAGATCATCTTTTTGATGAAACAATACTCGTACGTGAAGTTGCTGCCGATCCACTTAAACTTGATGTACCATGGAGTGCCGATTTTAATTTTCTGACCAATATTTATAATGTAAAGAATGACAAACGTTTAACGCTGCTGGCCAAAGGGGATGGCATTGCCAATGACCGTGCAGCTATTCAGGAAGCGATCGAAAAGGCAGGTGAAAATGGCGGAGTTGTCTATTTGCCGGCAGGGACCTATAAATTGGTTTATCCGACAGGCAGTGGCATCACCATGAAATCGCGTGTGGTACTGATGGGAGACGGGAAAGACCGTACGATCATCAAATATGGTTATGGAAAACCTTTTACAACCGAACGGGTAAAAGGGGCATACGGCTGGACCTTGGGGTGGCCCGACAGCCGGTCTGAGGGAATGGGGATGGTGTGGCCCGGTTTCATTACTACCAGTGGTCTGATTAATCTGGCTGTTGTCAATGTCAACGAAAGCGGTTCGTTTCTCCATACCATCAAAAATATGCCGGAAGGCGGCTCGAAGCTGGTGCTCAAAGATTGTGCCTTCGATTTTAGTACAGGATGGGGTCTGGCCCTCACAGGCGTAGATAAATTATTAGTAACAGGCTGTCAATTAAAGAGTTCAGCAGTTGATGTAAGGGGAATCAATGCCCCGACACGTACCTGGCCATGGGATTTTAAAAATTCCTGTAATATGATTGTCCGCAACAACAACTTCGTTTATAATGCAGGTCGGTTTGGTGCCAACGGTTGCCACCACGGCTTGTTCGAAAACAACACATTTTCCCGCAATGGCGATCATCAGTCTAAAGGGGAAACCGGAGGGCTAAGCCTCGACTACGTTACAGATATGGTGGTTCTGGGCAACTCTTTTCTCGTAACCGGAGCTCCTATTGTTGGAAAGAATCAGGGTGAAACCATTCTAAGTCAGGGAGGAGATCCGAATCAGATGACAGCAGGCCTTGTTACATTGGCCACTGCAACTACCATTATGGACAGAAAGCAGGAATGGCAGGATTTCACCGACCGGGTAAGTACCTCGTGGCAATATGCCGTTCATCCGACAAACTATATCATCGTCATCGCGAATGGCGCCGGAACAGGACAATGGCGTACCATCGTCAGTAATAACGATACGATCCTCACCATCGACCGTCCATGGAATGTAATCCCCAATCCGGGAAGCAGATATATCATTACACAATGGTCGGCCTATCAAATGCTGGTCAAAGACAATCTTCTGAAAGACAATCATCAGGGGATTATGTTGTACTGCGGCGGAAACGATATCGCGATCGTCAATAACAAATTACTGAATTCGGGAGGAATTTATCTGCGGGCCGATCAGCGGCTGTTCCTGAAACGCTACAACCTGTTATTCAATACATTTGTAGCTGACAATGAGATTATTGACACCGACGGCCGGCGTGCCGCCTTTGTCTCCTTGTTGCTGGCCCTGGCAAAAGAGGAGCGGCTGTGCGGAACCGGAACGATCTGCCTTGAGGTGCGTCGCAATCTGGTGCAAGCCTTTCTTCCAAACGTGACCAAAAGCGGTATTAGAAGTGAAGGGTATTTAAACTGCATGAACGATGCGATGGCAAAAAATCCACTTTATGATCCCAAAACAGCGGGAATCCTGGGAACCATCTTCGACGGAAATACGGCCATCAATACTGAAAATGCCTATCTCATCGGAGCAGGCGCACAACATACGCTCATCCTAAAAGCAAAAAATAAAAATGTCACCGGCATTATAAAAGATATGGGAAATGAACAATCCAAATCCGGGGCTCAGTTTACAATCACAGACACGAAATAAATAGATAAAATTATAACCATATGAAAATCTTTTACATCCTCTCGTTGCTTTTTTCTGTTCAAATCGGCTGGGCGCAAGGAAACCCTTACTCGCAGGAAAAAGCGGAATTAGCTGCTTTGCAAAAATATGAGCTTGAACATCCGCCACAAGACTCAATTGTCATGCCCACACCTGCAGAAAATGAGATTCTGTTTGGTGCCCGGTTGACCCGATCAGCCACATTACTGGCTACCAGCTGCCGCGAACGCCGTTTGCCGGTGAAGATTTTAATTTACGGACAATCAATTACAGGAAGCCGGATGTTTTCCGAAGAGGTCGGTGCATATTTGAAAGATAAGTTTCCCTATGCTGACATCACCCTCGAGAACAGGTCAATTGGTGGATTTGGGGGAGAACAACTGATCAGAACCGCGGTGCACGACGTTTACCCGGTGTATCCCGATTTGATTATTTTTCATGTTTACGGCGGCGAAAAGCACGGTGAACTGGAACAACTTTTCAGCAATATCCGCAAGCTCACCACCGCTGATGTGCTGCTGATGAACCATCATGTCAACGGCTCCCAAAAAGAGGTGAGTGAAACTTCCTATAAATACCTGCAGTACATCGCCAATAAATATAATCTCGAATTGGTCGACATCTCTACTGCATGGGTTAAATACCTGGCAGACAATCACCTGAAGCCAACCGACCTGCTTCGCGACAATGTCCATCCCAACAAGAATGGAAACAGGCTAATGGCGCAGCTGATCGGTCGCCACATACGGTCCAACACCCTTTTCCCAACACAATACCCTGGGATGGTTCAAAGCTGTTTTGCTACCAGTGCCTATGATAAAAATGGAACTAATCAACTGATCTTTAAGGGTAATCCATGGGAAATTGTTAATGGCGTTCCGGTTGGAGCATCCGAAAAGAGTTCGTTGAAACTAACATTTTATGGCAACAAGGTGGAATTAATCGCCGGTCAGGTTCCAGGGCCTGCATCGAGCGGTAGTGCCCGAATCAAAATTGACGGGAAGCCCATTACTGCTAAATCGATGGTCTACGCTATCACCAGGCCAACTCCAGGACCTAAAACATGGTTTCCCTCAGTCAGGCGAATCAGTTACCAAAGCCCGTTAATCGCTGAAGATTGGACGATGGAGATCGACAAAGTAAACGCCGATTCTACGATATGGTATTTTACGGTGACCGGCTCCAAAACCGGAAAGGATGGTTCCGGCAATAGCGGAGCGTCTTTCGTTTCGAAATCGGGCCGTGTTGTGATTGATCAGTCAGATTATGTGTTCACCTCTATCAAAAAGACTTTTAAAATCAGCGCACCGGTCGGCTTTAAAGTGCTTTGGTCTGTTGTGCCGCTTTTTGACGGGATTTATCACACTCCGGTAATTGCAGACAAGACAAAAATTTATAAAACAACCTTGGTGCAAGGATTGACAAACGGACCTCATGTACTCGAATTGATCCCTGTCGGTGATGGTCCGGTGCCAGTTGAGTCATTTGAAATCCACAGGCCACCACTTCAATAAGCGATATTTGGCATGATGCAACCGAATTTAAAAATTAGTTACCTGTTATTCCTCAACGTCAGAGGCTGGAGGGTTTCGCAGACACTTTCGTGGGTGCTGACCGGAATCCTCCTGACTGGCGCCTTGAATGGCTATGGAATAAAGCACACTGACAAAGCACGCCTGCAAATGAGTAAAAATGGGATTTGCCAGATTCGGGTAGCCGACGCGATCATGGAAATTGATGCCAGCCATGGGGCAAGGATCACTTCGTTCAGAATCCATGATCAGGAGATACTGACTACACCTGCAATTAACGCTGAAAACTATGGTTCAACCCTTTGGCTGAGTCCCCAAATTTGGAAATGGCCACCCGCTCCTGTACTGGATGCAGCACCTTACAGGATAAAAATCAACAAAAAAAAGCTGGTGCTGAGCAGCGAAGCAGACAAGAATTCAGGTTGTCAAATGTCAAAAACATTTATTCCAAACAAAGCGGATAGCTCAATATCTATTAATTATACCATTACGAATATTTCTGATAAAGATAAATCGATGGCTCCATGGGAAGTGACACGCGTTCTGGCAGGTGGTCTTACTTTTTTCCCGATTGGTACTCCGGGAGGGTATTCCAAATCCAACCTGGTGACAGCCGATTTAAATGGCATCTGCTGGTTTCAGTATGTTCCGGAGCTGGTTACCGGACACCAAAAACTATTCAGAAACGGCGCCGAAGGGTGGCTGGCTCATGCCAATCACGGATTGCTTCTGATCAAACAGTTTCCTGACATCGGGATAGAACAGGAAGCTCCTCATGAAACGGAAGTAGAAATATATACCAACAAAGACCATACCTATATTGAACTTGAAAATCAAGGCCGTTTCCAAACGCTTCATCCAGGAGAGACCATCTGCTGGAATGTGAAATGGTACTTGCGGAAACTTCCTTTCAATATACCAGCCAGACAGGGAAGTCCCGAATTGGCGGAATATATCAGGAATACAATGCATTAAAGAGAAAAAAAGTTATTAATTATTTATAAATCAGCACTCTTTGAATTAAAAGAGCATCTGCTGAAAAACTTAAAACAATATTAATGAAAGAGTTTTTACTCTCCCTGCTTCTGACGGCTGGAATCAGTTTCCCGCTCATCACGAAAGGATCAGATCCGGTAATGGATGATCCGTTGGTCATTGCAAAACGAATCGGCGATAAACTAGTGCGTGAAACTCCTTTTGCCTACCGGCTTGAGTTGGCAACCGACAGTAAAGAGTTCAACGGGATCCAGATGATCGATTTTGGGCGAAATTTCAAGGTTTCGGGTAAAACCTCGGCTTACGCCTATACGCAGTTGGAAGTTCAGGAAGATGCGACCATGGAGATTCAGATAGGGCACAATGATGCCTGTACCGTCTGGCTCAACAGAGAGGTGGTCTACCAAAATAAAAAAGATCAGCCACTTGCCCTTATTTACGAAGAACGCAGCATTGAACTGCCATTCCATTTTACCGCCCGGCTCCATAAAGGAAGTAATTCACTCTTAATCAATTCAGTGACCAACCGCGATGATTGGCGGGTTTACCTCCAGCCACCTACCACCAAAGGTGCCGTGCTGACCAAAACATCCCTCTCTCCTGAGATTGGACTTGGGAGGATGAAAAGGGTGGACAAAAGGATCTCCGAAATTGCCAATTGGCTGATCGTCGGACCATTTGCCGGAGATCAGGAATTTGAAGGACTCTCATCGGCAAAGGATGAACCTGTATTTGGACAGGTATTTCAAGGTAACAACGGGCCTGTTACCTGGGGAATCCCTAAAATCGATGTGGTTGGCAACCTGATCGATGCAAGCGCGTGGGGAACAAATTACAACTGGAATTATCACAACGGAGGATTGGCCTGGGCGATGAAAACGCTCGGTGAAATGAGTGTTGATAAAACGTACGAAAAGTATGCCAACGATTTCTGCGATTTTCAGTTGCGCAGTATTCCATTTATAAAATTCGAAACCAAAACCTTGGGCAAAGCAAATGTTCCCAACGGATTGCTTATTAATACCCCGCTCCTCGATTTTACACTAGCCCCTTCGTTGCCTTTTATCTACCGGCTTCGAAAAGATGCCGCCTTTGAAAATCGACAGGACTACGTCGGGTTTACCGACAATATGCTCCATTATGCCCGGTATGAACAAATCCGGTTACCCGGTTCTTCGATTTACACCAGATCCACTCCCAAAAAATACACTACCTGGGTGGACGATATGTTCATGGGAATTCCCTTTCTGATGCAGGCGGGCCTCTATGCCGATAATGCAGCTGACAAAGCCTTTTATTTCAATGATGCCGCTAACCAAGTGCTGGGATTTAACAAAGAACTATGGGACCAGGATGCCCAATTGTATTTTCATGCACGCTTTTCGGAAAGCAACGAGAAAATGATCCACTGGTCGAGAGCCAACGGCTGGGGAATCTGGGCGATCACCGAAGTACTCCTTTACCTGCCGAAAGATCATCCGCAGCGCAAAGCGATTCTGAAGCATTATCAGGTGTTTGTCGAATCGCTGATTCGGCTGCAGAGCAAAAACGGACTCTGGCATAATGTGTTGGATCATCCTGAATCACAACTGGAAGTGTCTGGTTCTGCAATCTTTACCATGGCCATCGCCCGCGGCATCAACGAAGGCTGGATCAGTGAGAAACAATACAGACCCATTGCCCAAAAAGGATGGGATGCGATCGCCACTCAAATCGATAAGGGCGGAACCGTGCGAAACATTTGTTTCGGGACAATGTGTTCAGCCGATATCAACTACTACCTCAAACGTCCGTTTTACGACAATGATACACACGGTCTGTTCGCCGTCCTCTTTGCCGCGATGGAGGTAAGCAAAATGCAAAAGCATCCATAAATCAACTGATTCAACGATAATCAACCAGCTATGAAATATTCAATTACAAGACTTTTGATCCTGACGACAGGGATACTGCTAACCCTCTCACTTCCAGCATTGGAAACCAAAAAGAAGAAGGATCCCAGCCTGATCCCGCTGTCTAAAATGGAAGAATTTCACCAAAGAGGTGGGCTAAACAATGTTTTTCATAAAATCGCAACGCAACGTCAGGTCCGCATTGGCTACATCGGCGGAAGCATCACCGAAATGCAGGGATGGCGCGATTTGACCTTTAGCTGGTTCAGGATGAATTTTCCTCAAACCGCTTTTTACCAGATTGATGCCTCCATAGGCGGCACCGGATCGGGCCTGGGAGCCTTTCGGATGGAACACGATTTGCTTGCTGGTCAGCCTGACCTGATATTTGTCGAATTCGCGGTAAACGGAACCGGCGTTCCCCCAAATGGCGCCCGGGAACCGATGGTCCGCACAATGGAAGGTATTGTAAGGAAAACATGGGCCCAATTTCCAAATACGGATATCTGCTTCGTTTATACAACCGCTTTAAGTATGTGTAACAACCTGGTTAAAGGGATCTCACAGCAGCCTTCTGATTTTATGGAAGAAGTCGCTCAACATTACGGGATTCCCACCATCCATATGGGAATTGAAGTAGCGAAACTGCTGAAACAAGGCAAACTGGTCTTTAAAGCCGACCCGGCCGAAAATGCCAATACGATTGTTTTTACCCGCGACGGAACCCATCCGCTAACCGAATCCGGTCAGCCTATTTATACTGCCACCGTGGTAAAATACCTGTCAAAAATGAGAAAACACGCTGCTTCAAAAAGTCACGCGTTACCTGCTCCAATGCTCGCGGACAACTGGCAAAATTCAAAAATGGTGGATGTTTCAGAGACAGAACTGATTGGGGATTGGACTAAATTACCGGCAAACCACGCCATTATGGTGAGTTTTCAACGCTTTTTGCCTTCTGTCTATCAGGCAAAGCCCGGTGCGATCATGCGATTTAAATTCAAGGGAAAAGTGCTTGGAATCTATGATTGCATTGGACCCGGCGTTGGCATTATTGAGGTTTCGGTCGATGGCCAAAAGGAAGAGATCTTCCGGTTTGATCAATGGTGTGACAACTACCGCAAGAATAATTTTTTTCTTAAAGAACTGGAAGATAAAATTCATTCGGTCGAAATCCGTGTATTGGACAAAAAGTTTGATAAGGCTGTTATCATGCTTAAAAAGAATATCACCATCACCGACCCGGCCAAATATACGGGTCTCGATTGGTATCCAGCCAATATCATGATCGTTGGAGAACTTGTTAAGTAACCATAAACTTAAAAATAAATGCGATGAAATTTTTAAAATGGGATCGATTGCTTGTTTGTGTTTTTATGTTTAGCGCAGGAAATTTATTTGCACTGGATATAAGACCTGTCATTTTCCATTCAGGGAAAGCTGAAATTAAATACGAAGATCATTTGCACCAAGAGTTTTACTGGTGGCCAAATACCTTGTTAAGCTATCCTGTCGTCTTTGAAGAAAAAGTTGCCCTCGAAGAGCTCATTTTAGCAGACCAGAAATCAGGCAAACAACTCCCTTTCCAATTCTCCGGTGTTGAGAAAACTGCTGACGGAAAGACGAAAGCCATTTTAAACCTGATGGCAGATATGCCTTCAGGCGGATCATTTGACCTTGTGCTCAAAAAGGGGAACCTGCAGAATTTTGATAAAATCAGGGTGGAAAAGAAAGAGAAGGAGATCCTCCTTCAAAGCGATCTTCTCTCGGTGTGGCTGCCTGTCTCACAGGATCAGGCGACCGATTTCCTTCCCGGACCGGTACTTGGTATCTCAATGAACGGCAAGTCCCGCATGGGAAGCAGCACCTTTCAGGCTGGAGGGAAAAAACTGCAAAAGCTAGACTCCAAAATCGTGTCCGACGGACCATTGTTTGCTGAAGCAGAGGTGAAGTACCTGTTTGCCGACGGTTCCACCTATCAGGCCAATATCCGTTGTATCAAAGGGTACGAATTCATCGAATTAAAAGAAAGAATCAACGGATTTTCAGCAGGGAGCAAAACCTTCTGGGAGATGGGATGGACAGGATTTAGTCCGACCCACCGCCAGGCACCCAACCATCCGTACGGAAATCCAAAAGAGACCCCCGGTTTCAAAAGGTACGACTGGGAAGAAGTGGGTCAGAATATGCTCAACTCCCATCATGGAATTACCGTTGCTGGCAGTGATGGCAAGATTCCCTTCGAAGTAGGAATTTACGGCAACTGGCCTGCAGAACGGACGGTGACCTCCTCCGTTTTTTGGGACGAGAAAGGGATGCAGTCGGTAGGCGTATTTATGCAGGATGCTTCCTTCTGGGACGACAAAGAATATTCAATCTGGTCGGTTTCAGGTAAGTTGAGTGTCAGGTTTTATTACCAGGACGGAAAGCTGAGATCGAACTATCCGGTTTACGACGGGCAGCGTTCGACGGCGCTGAGTTGCTACTCCCACCAGAAAGATATCGATTATATGACTGAACTGGAAAGACTTAGCAGTCCAAAAAAAGCAAATCCCCGGACCAAAATATCACAACTCTCCTACAACACCTTTTTGCAGAACCGGCACAGCACCATCGACCTGAACAGGGTGAAAGACTGGGAATTGTCGTATCCGGCTCCTTTACCCTTATCCCCTGTTATTTTCGAACTTGAAAAAGGATTGAAGGTTGAAAGTCTGGATGGTCTGTTCCTGAATGGCGGTTATTCAGTTGAACTTGCTGTCAGTGGCCCTTGCCAGAACAGTGGTTATTCGCCAACGCCTGCCAGAAGTTTTTATGGCGCGTATGTCGGAGCATTTAACCAGCTGTTGCCAAAAGCAACCACATTGCAACGCGAGCGCCTGGCTGCCATGTTCCTTATGCATGCCTATACCGCAGCCGGAGAAGAATATATGCCCATGCGGGCTATGTTTTCTGGCCACCCCAATTTTTTATCTGATGTCAAAAGCATCCCGGCCTTTGCTGCCTTTTTGTTCCCCAAACATCCGGAAGCAAAAAACTGGCAAGGGTCATTTGGTAAATATATTGACTTAAACACACATAATCATGTCCGCCCTGATGTGAAAAGCTGGAATGCAACAGGCGGAAGATGGACCGAGAACCTTGGCACCTATGTTTGGGCCTATTTAAAACCCAGTCTTCGGGCCAATTATCTGCTCCAGAATTATTTTAACGGCGTAAATAACTTTGCCAACACCAATAATGCAATGCTGGGATCATGGCTGCTCAATAGTTTATCGGCTCCTTATGACGGGGAGTCGCTGGATTATTACCGGGATGCCAACAAAAAGCTGGATGCCCATTTCTGGGGAATTGTATCAAAGGAAAACGGTCCAAGAAGGGTCCACCCTCCTCAAGGCGCTCATTCCGCGCGCAGGATGCCTTCCGCTTCAATGTGGTTGTTGGGACAGGAACTAAAATATTACGAACCTTTGTTAAGTGAAAACATTAGTTATGTATCACATCCTGAAGATATTGAAGAAGAAATAATGGATAGGAGCAAAGATCCGTTTGGCATCATGTATCCAAAAGAAGGTGATCATTCGGGAACTCCGCCTGATTTTAAAAGCGCCAAGTTCACTGGCTATGGTATTGTTCTCCGCGCTGCTGTTGGCACAAAAGATGAACTTTCTGTTCATCTGCAGCAGATTGACAAGGGACCAAATTATCGTTGGGGAATCGCAGCTGATGGAGGTTGCGGGACGATCTATTTTTATGCGGCAGGAAAATCGTACAGTCATAACGGGAAAGAGGACATTGGGGACCGGAGAATTCAGGATACTGATCTGATTACCAATTTTGGGGTATTCAAGGACGGATCATTTAAAGCGGTCGGGAAAGGCGATCTGACGCGGCCATTGTATGATTTTTCGTCAGGGCAGTTTGCCGAAATTGTTTCCACACAGAAAGATGGCTATTCGTGGCCCGAATACCAGGGACGAAGCATTATGCTGCTTGGAAGTGACTATTTTATGATTTATGATGATGTTTATAACCCAAACATGGGAACCCGGTTCAGCTGGTTTACCCATCCTGAAGAAGACCTTCCGGAATTGAATGTCGTAAAAGGCGGTGGAGCCGGTTATATTGCTGATAAAGGAAAACCAGAGATGATAAAAGTTTTTGGTCACGAAACCAAAGGGTTATGGTTTGATGGAACCGGCGACTGCCTCACCTTTGTCTCTCACAAAAAAGGGTTTACCCAGGAGACAACCCCTTACGGTTGCATCGTAACTGCTCCAAGCGGCAGCAAAGATTATATTTTCAGAAACGATAAGCCAGTTCAAGCCACTGTAAAAGGATATATTTTTGATGGGACTGCCGGATTTATCCGCGAACGGGAAGCCGGTCGCCAGGAACTTGCCCTTTTTCACGGAACGAAAATCGGAAATGCAGACTTTGAAATCCAAACCACCAATACGGATGGGGGAATCAGTGCTGTTTATTCAGGCAGCCAGAATATCAGCGGTCAATATTCAGGCCTGACCGCCTCGCCTGTAACTTTTCAATGGACGGGAGCTGTTCCTGCCAACCTTAAATTCTACCTCGACGGAGTAAAAACAGACGCAAAACCGGATGGCAATAAACTACTCGCCAATGTGCCGGCAGGGAAACATATCTGGACCTTAACCGTCGGCTTGCCTGACCTGCCTAGTCCAGAATTTGATTTTACGCGCAATGAAAAAGGGAAAGTAACAGTTGCGATCCGTCCGGTTACGGGAGCAGGCAAATATAAGTTTGAGTACAGCACCGACGGAATTACAAACTGGAAATTATTGAAAGAGCAGGCAACTGCCACGTTACAGATTAAACCATCAGGTACCGAAGCCAAGGGATATGTTCGGGTGATTGCTTCAAATACCGATCATCAGAGTGTGCCATCGCTGGTTTATCCGGCCTATTTCACCTCTGAAAAGCCCCATTTCCCCGATGGTTTGAGACTTGCGATTGAACCAGGAAAAGTTAGATTAAGCTGGGGAAAAGTGCTGGGCTGCACCGAATATAAGCTGATGCGCCGGGTGAAGGGCGCTGAAAAATACCAGGTGATTTATAAAGGAAAGAATAACCAGTTGAACGATCAGCCGGCAGCGGCTAAGGTCATTTATGAATATGCTGTACAGACAACAAACGGAAACGGGGAGAGTGAATTGTGTAATCCGGTCGACACAGATCCTGATAGCTGGATTAATTTTAATCCAAGGCCTGGGGAAAAATTTCGTCGGGTAGCTTCAACATGGAGTGAAACGGATAATTCAGGTGCACGAACTGACCCCTATTATCCCGAATAGAAGAAATAAGTAACCGGAAAGATTTAATGCTCTGATTACATTTCACTAAAATATTGACTTCCAACAATTAAGATCATTGATCCACCAGTAGGCGGAGAACATTACTAATTGATAATTACTTTAACTTGTCAAAAATACATATGATGGAATTAATAAAACGAAGCAGTCTGGTTGTTTGCATTTTTGTGCTAACAGTAAGCCAATTATTTGCCCTCAGCAGCAAACCTGTTATTTACCGTTCGGGGAAAGCCGAGATAAAATTCGAAGATCATTTGCACCACGAATTTTACTGGTGGCCAAATACCTTGTTAAGCTATCCTGTCATCTTTGAAGAAAAAATTGCCCTCGAAGAGCTGATTTTAGCAGACCAGAAATCGGGCAAACAACTCCCTTTCCAATTCTCCGGTGTTGAGAAATCTGCCGACGGAAAGACGAAAGCCATTTTAAACCTGATGGCAGATATGCCCGCAGGAGGTTCTTTTGACCTTGTTCTAAAAAAGGGGAGCCTGCAGAATTTTGATAAAATCAGGGTAGAGCAAAAAGAAAAGGAGGTCTTCATTCAAAGTGATCTTCTTTCGGTGTGGCTGCCTGTTTCACAAGATCATGCGACCGATTTCCTTCCCGGACCGGTACTTAGCATCTCAATGAACGGCAAGTCCCGCATGGGAAGCAGCTCCTTTCAGGCTGGAGGGAAAAAACTGCAAAAGCTCGACTCCAAAATCGTGAGCGACGGACCGTTGTTCGCTGAAGCAGAGGTGAAGTATCTGTTTGCCGACGGTTCCACTTATCAGGCCAATATCCGCTGCATTAAAGGGTATGATTTTATTGAATTGAATGAAAAAATCAACGGATTTTCAGCAGGAAGCAAAACCTTTTGGGAGATGGGATGGACAGGATTTAGTCCGACCCACCGCCAGGCACCCAACCATCCCTACGGAAATCCAAAAGATACCCCCGGCTTCAAACGGTACGACTGGGAGAAAGTGGGTCAGAATATGCTCGACTCACATCACGGAATTACCTATGCCGGCAGTGATGGCAAGATCCCCTTCGAAGTGGGGATTTACGGCAACTGGCCTGCAGAACGGACAGTGACCTCCTCCGTTTTTTGGGACGAAAATGGGATGCAGTCGGTTGGCGCATTTATGAAGGATGCTTCCTTATGGGACGACAAGGAATATTCAATCTGGTCGGTTTCAGGAAAGTTGAGTGTCAGGTTTTATTACCTGGACGGAAAACTGAAATGGAACTATCCGGTTTACGACGGACAGCGTTCAACGGCGCTGAGTTGCTATTCCCACCAGAAAGACATCGATTATATGACTGAACTCGAACGATTGAGCGGCCCCCGGAAAGACCATCCCCGGACCAAAATATCCCAACTCTCGTACAACACATTTTTACAGAACCGGCACAGCACCATCGACCTGAACATGGTGAAAGACTGGGATTTGTCATACTCTGCCCCCTTAAAATTGTCACCGGTGATTTTCGGTGAAGAAAAAGGAGAAACACCCGAAAGCGTGGAAAGAATGTTTATGAACGGTGGCTATTCGTGCGAACTGGCCATCAGTGGTCCCTGCCAGAACAGTGGTTATGCACCGGTTCCTGCACGAACTTTTTACGAATCGTATGTCGGGGCACTCAACCGGATGTTACCAAAAGCCACCCCTTTGCAGCGCGAACGGCTGGCTGCCATGTTCCTGGTTCATGCCTATACCTCTGCCGGCGAGGAGTACATGCCTATGCGCGTGATGCTGTCCGGACATCCCAACTTCCTGGCTGATGTAAAAAGCATTTCTGCCGACGCATCGTTTCTTTTCCCTGAACATTCCCAAGCCAAAAACTGGGGCGATATGTTTGAAAAATATGTCGATCTGAACTCCCGTTACCATGTTCGTCCCGAAGTGAAAAGCTGGGATGCGCAAGGTGGTCGCTGGACCGAAAATCTTGGAACTTATGTTTGGGGCTTTATGCGCCCAACAGTACGGGCTAACTTTTTACTTCAGGAACACGGAGATACCAAAAACAGGATTGC
The DNA here is from genome assembly GCA_037133495.1 of Mariniphaga sp. Classification (GTDB taxonomy): domain Bacteria; phylum Bacteroidota; class Bacteroidia; order Bacteroidales; family Prolixibacteraceae; genus JAAFHB01. The sequence continues at coordinate 25,708 of JBAXOA010000056.1, forward strand.
CAATAAACAGACACAAATGCTTGGCTCCTATTTACTCAACAGTCTTTCTGCCCCTTTCGACGGTGAATCGCTGGAATTTTACAGTTATGGAAGCGGAAAAATCGATATGCACAGCTGGGGTGTCGTAACTCCGCAAAACGGACCGGCTCGCCTGGATCCGCCGCAGGGAGCCCATTCACAACGGCGACGCACTCCTAGTGTTTACTGGAAGCTGGGAAAAGTACTCGAGAATTTCGATCCGTTACTTTCAGAAAATATCCGCTACATCTCAAGACCTGAACACCAGGATATTGAAGTGGCCGACCGGGCAAAAGATGCCTTCAGGATCATGTACCCTGTTAAGAGCGATGACACCGGTACACCGCCTGATTTTCAAAGTGTCAAAATAACGGGCTACGGAATTATTCTCCGGGCTGCAGTGGGCACAAAAGAAGAACTCTCAGTTCATTTGCAGCAAATTGACCGGGGACCCAATT
>JBAXOA010000057.1:0-26097 GCA_037133495.1 Mariniphaga sp.
GTAGGAAGTAAAGGATTGAGAAACATCAACACCAATACCACCGGTCTTTTTCCCTTTTTTAGTTGTAATCAGGATAACCCCGTTTATAGCGCGGGAACCGTATAATGCTGCTGCGGCAGAGCCCTTAAGAACAGATACGCTTTCAAAGTCATCGCTGTTTAAGTTTTTGAGGTCGTTTCCAAAGTCGCGCCCGCCGGTAACTGCATTATTTTCGACAATTACTCCGTCAACAACAAAAATTGGCTGGTTATTTCCCCCTAAGGTCGAATTTCCACGGATTACGATCCTGGAGCTTCCAAATGGTCCAGCGGCACCCTGGTCAATTTGCACCCCGGCAATTTTGCCCTGGAGTGAATTAACCGGATTGACCTGTTGAGTCATTGCTAATTCTGCCCCTGCAACCTGGGCAGTTGAGAATCCGAGTTTCTTTGATTCACGGGTTCTTCCTAAAGCGGTAACAACCACCTCTTCGAGTCCGATTTCCGAAGAAGCCATTTTAACATTCACAACAGTGCGGCTATTTATGACTTCTTCAACCGATTTCATTCCAACAAATGAAAATACGAGAGTAAATTTTCAGAAGTAACCTTAATTGTGAACTTTCCATCAGCATCAGTAAGAGTTCCCAGGGTAGTACCTTTTTCGGATACGGTAGTACCCGGCATCCCTTGTCCATCAGATGCGGAAACAACTGTTCCGGATACTGAATGTTGCGCCATTGCACTGCCTAATAGAGCAAAGCACATAACGGTTAATAATAAAACCTTTCGCATAAGTTTTTTAATTTAAGCAAATTTGAAATTATGAGTTGATTGATTTACCACAGTAAATTTTCCTGCAACTTCGTACCTGTGTAATTATACGAAGCTAATTCTTCGAAAATGCTTCAAATTCGAAGTTTACCGAGGCAATTAGCCACTATTTAAGTAGTTCATAATTTTGAATTTAGTTTTATATTTAGCATCTGTTATGTGATATTTATTTCAGCGAAAACTTTTTGAAAGATCATCTCGGAGGTTCCAAGCAAGGCAGACTGATCACCCATGTCCGAAATCAAGAGGAGCGTACTCCCGGAGATTTTCTCAAGACAATAGCGGTTCAGAGATTGTTGAATTGGAGATAAAATATACTGTTTTGCTTTTGAAAGCGGACCGCTCAGCACAATTACCTCAGGATTAAGCAACTGAATAATGTAGGCGAGCCCTTTCCCCATTGCAGCACCTATTTCGTTAAGAATTGAGATGCAAAACTCATCACCCTGACGTGCTGCATTGATCACGTCCTCAGGTGTTATCCTTTCAGGATTGCCGTCAAACCGGGCATTGAGTGAAGAGATCTCATTATTTGCAAAACCTTGCTTAATCCTGGATATAATTGTGTTTGAAGAGGCGATAGTTTCGAGGCATCCCCGTTTCCCGCAAATACACAATTCGCCATTATCAACCATTGGTATGTGGGAGAATTCGCCGGCAAAACCGTTTTTTCCGCTGCAAAGTTCACCGTTGACGAAAATTCCCAAACCCAATCCCCAACTCCAGTGAATTACAATTACATCCATATATTCATTAGCTGTGCCAAAGTGATATTCACCATAGGCATGCATCCGGGCATCATTATCGACGTAAACCAGTTTATTAAACTTGTGTTTTAAATCACGCCCGATATTCTGCTGTTTTTTATCTTTTATCGTGTAATTAATTCCTGTTTTTGAATTGATAAGTCCCGGCATATCCACTCCGATGCCAAACACTTTCTGATCAGGAATATTATGATCAGCCATAAGCATGTGCGCAGCTTCATATAATTTATAAACCAGGTGTGGATCATCGATTTGAGTATTTACTTCAAGTACCGGGGTAACAAATTTATGATATGAATCTACAATCACCATATTGGCAGAATAACGGCCAAAATCGCATGAAATTACATAATAACCATTCTCAGGTAAGCCATATAAGCTAGGCTTCCGTCCACCACTCGACTCCCCGATCCCGAAATTTTTAACATATCCGGATGATATCAGGTCATTTAGGAGAAGAATGCAAGTAGGGAGACTGATCTTAAGCACGTCAGATAGACTGGGAGCCGAAGTATAGCCATTAGTACGCATAAAACTCAATACTTTTTTCTTAAGCCGGATTTTATTGAGTTCAGCCGAAGAGACTTTTTTAGAGGACATTTCACTTGTCTGACTAATAATCATTGATATTTTAAGTTAGTGGAACTTTAGAAAGTTATTCTTTGATAACGCCAAAGATAATTAAATGTTTAAGAATCTATCAATTCTATGAAAATTAACTAAAATAGACAGCGATTATTTTGGATAGTAATATCGATTTTCCGGTTTGATTGCATTTACTCCGTTCGTTCGACTATTTGGTGTAATAGGATCTTCGTCGCATTTGGGGAAGGACTGCGACGTATTGCAAAAGGCAGACTTGCCAGTATCAAAAGCCACCTCCCTGTCATTCAGCACTTCAAAATTCAAAGTCGAAATTTGATTCTCAATTTGTGACTATGTAGAAAATTGCAAAATTGCTCTTCATGGCTTCAGTCTTTTAAGGTGAAAGACTAAAACTTACGGCCTCAAACATTTTATTACTACGAAATTAGCACAAAAATAAGCCGTGTGTACAGATATTTTCAAAATTATTTTTCTAAATCCCGAACCTCTCATCAGGATACAGACTTGATTTTCATAAGAGGATAATTTGTTTTTAAATGGCCTGATAGCCTGTCCCGGATTTATCGGGAGAACACCTGTGTTATCTACATTCGTGTTTGCGATGCGCAGATTCATGGGTGTTTCAGAATATGAATCAACAGGCAAATCCAGGCTGCAACCAACATTAGTCCGCCTATCGGGACGATCATCCCAAGGGCCTTAATTCCCGTTATCGCTAAAAGATAAAGAAACCCAGAAAAAACGGAGGTTCCTGAAATGAAAAGGTAACCCGACCATTTTAAAGTTTTTGACGATTTGAAATTCATCAGGATTCCTACCCCCAGCAAAGCAAACGCATGATAAAACTGGTATTGAGTTCCAGTTTTATATACCTCAAGCAGTTCGGATGATATCATTTGTTTAAGAAGATGGGCTCCAAAAGCTCCGAGCAGAACAGCCAGCGCTCCCAAAATGGCTCCCGCAGTTAAGAATATTTTCATTTCTATCTTTATTTGTTCAATGGGTAAACTTACAAAAACCAGGGAGAAGAAAGACTAATTTTATCGCTTATGCTGGAGCAGGAAGTGAATAATTTTCACCATAAATAAAAAGGCTGCCTTTTCAGGAGGGCACTGAAAAAGTCCCTCGGACCTAATTATTAAATTTAAAGCAGTAAAATACAGGTTCAAAACCTTGTACTTTACTGTTTTTTTTAGTATCTTACAGCCTTAAATAAAGGCACTTAGATGTTAGCGCAACAACAAAAACTCCAGCTGAGTACATACTCAGATTTATATGATCTTATCGTACCCAAGGATAATCTTCTACGAAAAATTAACGAGCTCATCGATTTTTCGTTTGTCTATGATGAGCTGGTAAATAAATACTGCTCAAACAATGGGCGCAATGCTGAAAGTCCTATCCGCATGTTTAAATATCTGTTGCTCAAGACTATATATGATGTTTCAGATGTCGATGTAGTAGAACGTTCCCATTATGACATGTCTTTCAAGTATTTTTTGGAAATGACACCTGAAGAAGATGTGATAAATCCGAGTTCTCTTACCAAATTCAGGAAGCTGCGGTTGAAGGATACAGATTTGTTGAACCTTCTGATAGGCAAGACCGTTTCCATTGCCATAGAAAAGGGCATCATCAGATCGAAGTCCATTATTGTTGATGCCACACATTCATTATCCAGGTCAAACCCTCTGTCGCCCATCGAAGTATTGAAGGAACGTGCCCGGCAACTTCGCAAGGTGGTTTATTCCACCGATGAGAACTGGAAAGAGCGAATGCCTAAAATGAACGAAGACAATGATCTGGAGCAAGAGTTATCTTATTGCGACAAGCTTGAAAAAGAGATAGAATCAGATGAAGTCCTGCGGTCAATGCCTAAGGTAAAAGAAAAGCTAAACCTGTTGAAAGAAACTATTGAAGATACTAAGGATCATTATACGCTCTCAAAGGATCCTGATGCCAGAACAGGTCATAAGACGGCGGATTCCTCGTTCTTTGGATTCAAAACCGGCTACAAGAAAATGCCTTCGATTACAACAAGGATGCAGGAATGTTTGTGTGCCCATCTGGGCACATGGCTCTCAGGAAAGGGCGCCAAGGAAAGAAAAACGCCAATACTAATCAGGTAGATGCCTATTACTTCGATGTCGAAAAATGTAAAACATGTGCATTAAAAAACGGATGTTATAAACCTGGGGCAAAAACCAAAACCTATTCAGTTTCTATTAAATCTGATGAACATCAGGAACAAATGAAGTTTCAACAGACTGATTACTTCAAAGAAAAAGCAAAACACAGGTATAAGATTGAAGCAAAAAATAGCGAATTAAAAAATGTACATGGATACGCAAGAGCCAGTTCGTACGGAATTGCTGGTATGCAAATGCAGGGTGCAATGGCCATTTTTACCGTAAACCTGAAAAGAATCCTCAAGTTAATGAACTAATAGTGGCGCCGAACACAAATACTTTAAAATACTCCGAAAACATCCCGAAAACACCTAATATTAAGCACCCAAAAGCACTTTTGATCTAAAAATTTGCGCTTCGGACTTCGCATTAATAGAAAAAAAACTGGCAGATGAAAGATAGGTCTTCAACTGCCAGTTTTTTTTCAGTAGACTATTTTAATAAGGGATACTTTTTCAGTGCCTCCCTTTTCAGACAGCCTTTTTATTGTAGAAATATTTTTGTATTAATTATATGCAATTACTACGGTGTAAGAACCCTGATAAAGTCCGGCAGCCTGATCGAGTCCCAGATTTGCTTTTCCACCAAGCTGAAGTGTTTGTGAACCATTAGGTTGCGCAGCTGAGGCAAATAAGTTATTACTAACAGATGGTTCCAGTGTAAAACCATTTCCTTGACCATTTGTAAGTGATGCCGGTTTAACGACTACGTTGCAGGTAATGCTGTTTCCTGAATTGATGGTAATCGCACCCAGATCAATATTTCCTGAAGTCAGACCAGCTGAGGAATTGGTTGTCGCAAGTTCAAAACTGGTGATCGCGTTTGATGCGGCACTTACCGACTCTACTACTTCAGCACTTGCATGTCCGATGGCAATGGTCTGACTTAATACTTTTGAAGCTGACAGTGTCATAATGATGATTACTGCAAAAAGAAGGGTAAATATTGATTTCATAGCGGGCGTTTTTTAATTGTCAGTAAAAGAATAATCTTTATGCTACAAAGATATGTAAGAATATTTACATATACAACATAAATGTAAATTATTTTTTTACTTTTTTATTATTTTTTATTTCGGGTTGTTTTTTAAGCCTGGCTTAATGTCCGCGCTTTTATCAATTAAATCTTGCTAAATCAATATAAAAAATAGCTATATATTTGTTTATCTGTTATTTAAATGAGTTTAAATTTTTGAGCCGGTCTAAAATATGAAGGTCTAAAATCAGATGTGTTATAATTTCAGAGAAAACATAAACTATTATCATATAGCATTTTAGCCAAATATATGCTAGATGTAAAAATATTTTACACTAATTTTGGATATTTTTTTGAAAATATTTTTTTAATTCATTAAATCTGCTTAACAGCAAAAACCTTGTAAAAATAAATTGAATATAGCGCAAATAATTTTCACCATAAAAAAAGAGGATAACTTTAGCAGTCATCCTCTTTTTCGCAGAAATATTTTGGTATTAGTTATATGCAATTACTACGGTGTATGAACCCTGATAAAGTCCGGCAGCCTGATCAAGTCCCAGCTTCGCTTTTCCGCCAAGCTGAACCGTTTGTGAACCATTAGGCTGCGCGGCTGAGGCAAATAAGTTATTAGTAACAGATGGTTCCAGTGTAAAACCATTTCCTTGACCATTTGTGAGTGATACCGGTTTAACGACTACGTTGCAGGTAATGCTGTTTCCTGAATTGATGGTAATCGCACCCAGATCAATATTTCCTGAAGTCAGACCAGCTGAGGAATTAGTTGTCGCAAGTTCAAAACTCGTGATAGCATTTGATGCGGCACTTACCGACTCTACTACTTCAGCACTTGCATGTCCAATGGCAATGGTTTGACTTAATACTTTTGAAGCCGACAGTGTCATGATGATGATTACTGCAAAAACCAGGGTAAATATTGATCTCATAGCGTGCATTTTTTAATTATCAGTAAAAGAATAATCTTTATGCTACAAAGATATGTAAGAATATTTACATACACAACAATAATGTAAATAAATATTTTACTATTTTTAAATTTATTTTAAATAGAGGGGTTGTTTTGCAGGAATATTTCACATTACTAATTGTATATCAATTAATTATATTGAACTCTCTTCATTGTAAAATATTTTACCAATTAGGAAATAAAATTAAAATTAAATTGAATTATCTTACATTTTACTTGAAATCACAAAAACCATGTGTAAAAACGATGGATACTCAGATATTTTAGACTTAATGAAAAATTTCTCATCGTTGAAGCGAAGTTCGGGTCAGGCATGAGTGACAAATTGATGGCATCCTGTACGTTTTAGGTTGGCAATGATAAGATCAAAGTGGTCTTCCAAGAGGTTGCCTGCTATTCCGCGACAAAAGGGGCACGCATGCACATCACCGTTTGGGTCAGCATATATGTACCGGTTACCGGCACCAAAGCAACCCATTATTCGCTGGTGATACCCAAAAAATGTAACAATGGGAAAATCCTTGTATCGAGGATCGGTATTGAGCCGAATGGTGAATTCAGACAACAACGATACCTGATGATTTTCAAGCTGAATTTTTTGCAGTGCGAACTTTCCGGCTGCTCTCGGCTCCAGAATTCTTATGAAATGTACCCCCAGGTATTTTGCCAGAGTGGCATAATTCATGAGATTTTCCTGAGTCACAAATTCACGTGTGGCGCATAACGAAAGACTGACCATCAATCCTGATTCGAGGCAATTTTGAACTGCATCGGTAGCGATAACGTAACTTTTCTCATTATTTCTAAAAGTGTTATGTAATTGAGGATCCCAATGATCCAGACTTATATTGACGCCAGTCAGGCCCGCTGTTTTAAGTAGTGCAGCTTTTTCGGCAGTGAGGCCAAATCCGGAAGTTAACACCCAGCAATCCATCGAAGGTGACGCTGATCTGATCAATTCAATCAGATCGTTGAACCTGACCATTGGCTCTCCTCCGCTGAACTGTATATGCCTTAAACCATTGGCAATGAAAATGGCGAGAATATTTTTTAAAGCCAATCTATCCAATTTGTCGTTTTCAGCAATATTTTCCCACTCATAGCAGTGCACACAGGAGAACGAACAACGATTGGTAATTCCCCAGATAAGTGTCTGAAGAGTAGGATTCCGGGCTGACCCATTAGTTTTGGCAAGCCCATTTCGAAGAAATTCACTGCGGATAAGGCTCTTTAAATTTTTTGAAGGATATCCGCAATAATCGGAATTCCAGAAAAATTGATTGCCTGATTTGATATATTTAGAAATTGTTGAGCTACCATGCACCCGGGCATGAAGGCCTCTTAATCTTTTCATCTCTAAAACAGCCCGCAAAGGATTCCGAAAAAACTTAAATGCCTGCACAATAATAAACCACTGTACCCTTTTTCGGATAATTTTGGTTTGCCATCCAATGATTAATTTAGGCTTTTTCAATATGCTTAAATATTAATTGAGAATTACTTATTCCATTTATAATCATTGAGGTTGAGAAACCGAATGCTCCATCTTTTTAATGTTCTCATTGACAAACTGATTAAAGCGTCCCGACTGCCTGAATGTTTTCAAATTAGCGATTTCGGGCTTACCCTCCGGATTTCGGAGTATTTCATACCAGCCCTTGCTGTGTAAAATAACCGTCCTGTTTTGGCTTGTAAAAGCAGGAAGGTCAAAAGTTACAGTGGCATAATTATCCATAATGGGTTGGTCATAGTATTTCAGGTCATCTTTGGCAAGAAGGTCTGCAACATTCTTCTGAAGCTCAGTATATGCAGTTTTTAGCGGAATAGTATAGGTTATTACTTTCTCATCGGGTGAATAGTCAATCGCTGCATAATCAATTTCCCATAAAAGATTGCCAAATTCGAGTTTCACCTTTAACAGGTCAGTTTCACTTCCAGTCAATGGAATAGAAATTACATCGTCTTTAAATTTCATAGGACCGGCTATATTATAGTAATCAACGAATTCCCAGATTCCATTACGCCAGATATAAACCGAAAGAGGAATTCCCTGGGCTAAGCTCCACTGACGCATGGTGTCACTTGAAGATCTTTGTTGTTTATTTTCAAATCCCTTTTAGGCGGAGCCAAACAAATCGTGAAATTTTCCCATCATGAAATCAAGAAGGATTGAATTTTTTGCCCGTATAGCCAACTTTGCAGTTTTTGCTTTAACCGGAGCAGGAAATTCAAGAATTAAACCATCCTTCAAGGGTAGTTTATCGCCGGATGAATTGCTCTGATAGAACTGCGTATCTTTTGATGCAATCAGCGGTAAAATATTTTGACCAGCCAGATTTGTAGCTAACGTTGGCGCAGCTTGTTGGGAAAGGGTTTTCAGGTTTCCATATTTATCAATCAGTATTTCACTCTTTTCAGGATGATCTGTCACCAAAAGTTCAAGGAGATTCGTATGCTGAATCTCGCGTGCTTCATTAGTTATTTTCAGTACATAGGTATGCTGATCAGGGTAAACGGGCAAACGGAGGTAGTCGTTCCGTTCAAGTGGCTTGTAAATACTTCCACTATATATCTCCCCTGCAAATTGATATTTTTCTCCGTCCCATGTGTAGATAAACGGGCACGATTCTTTGAAAATTATCATTAATATAGCAGTTAGAGCAAAAGCAGCTGCGGCGACACCAACAGCTCCCAAAAACCATGAGCCAACAGTAGAGGCCGTGTCCTTATCATAAATTTCAATTCTGCTGATAGAGCTTACTGGAATGGAAACCAGCTTATTGCCAAGATCGGCAAATTCGTTAAGATAAAGGTGGATTTCATTAAGGAGGTATCTTTGGCTGTGGGATACACGCGAAATATACCGGTTGGGTTTGTCTGGGCGCAGCGGATTAAGAGTTGGAGCCATTATATAATCGTTTGCCGTGCCTGTTACTGTATTATTTTTAATCTGAATATCAGATAGAACCCATTTTTTTTGGTTGAAGTGAATAATGACTGTTTTTCCTGCCTCATTGACTCCGGCGATTGTTTGGGAAGAAGGTGCAGGTGATGAATTTACTTTAAAATAGCTTCTGCAACCGATCGTCAGATTGAGCAATGCAATAGTGAGTACAATAGATATCCATTTTATAGCTCCTTTTTTTTGAATTTTATACCACCCAGGGGATTCTGACCAGATTGATTCATTCTTAAACATCAGGAATTTCATAATTAATTGGTTTAAAAGTTAATCAGTACTTCACAGCGGATCACTGCATTTTTTGAGTAGAAGGAAGGATTGATAAAAAGTGGAATATCCCATCCAAAATTAGCAGCAAAATACTCAGTCAGATTGTAAAATCCGAATATGCCAAGCACCATTCCATGTACATTTTTGCTATTAGAAATCGGATTTTGGAATGAACTAAAATTATAGTAATCACTTTGTGATTGGCCGAAAAAATAGTGCAATCCGGTTCCGAAGCGAAATGTCCGGGGAGGGAAAAAGTAGTAGTTCATCCCAATTCGGGTGCTCCATTTCAAACTTCTTGTAAAGTCGAGATCACCATATTCGTAATATTCATAAGATTTTAGATTTGCAGCAAAAGCCGCCTTAAATCCCAGTTTAGCGTTACCAGGCAAATATTCGTAGGAGAGTATCAGATTTCGATATAACAGGTAGCCAGCCAGATCCAAGCCAATCAAATGATGATTATAAACGGGTTTTATGGGTGATTGCGGGAGTTTGAATTCTGCGATTTTTAGATTTAAATTTTCCTTTTCCCCATTTTGGTAGGTTATGCTGTCAACAAGAGCATTATTGATGAAATAAACGATGCTATCCGCTTGTTCAAGGAGGTGATAGGAGTAGCTATTCCCGGATGAATTCAGGATTTTAGCTTTTATGATTTCACCATTCTTTTTATAAATGAGATCTTGAGCCACAACCTGAAACGCGAATGAAAATACAGCCACAAAAAGGAGGATCCTTTTCAGTTTCATTGTATTTAGGGTATAAAAGATGAAACAATCTCTTTACTACCTTAAATATACGAAATTTTCATGAAATAGTGAGGGTAAATTAGTGATAGTCTGACCCTGTTCGGGGGGTTGAACAAGTCAGACTATCACTCTTAGGAGCACATGCTAATTAGATTTCACAAGCATTCCCTTGGTTTCCAATGCCTTGATTGATTCCAGCAAGGTGGCATCAATTTTACTAATTATGGAATAGAAACCCACTTCTCCGATAATATTTCGTGCTATATAAGCCATAAGTTGAGTTTCGATGATTTTCCCACTGACAGCCAATCCTTTCGAATCGGTTGCAATTCCCTTTATAACAGCATATTCCGTAAATGAAGAGAGAATTTTTCGCTGTAACATATAGTCCTCAAATTCCTTTGAAGTATTCAGTTTGCTAAGTTCGTCGCGGTGTTTATCTGAAAAATCAAAAGCATATTGATAGACTAGTCCTTTCATTGTTACCTTACCGTAATAAGCGGACATTCCGGAAGTGTCGGCCGCTACAAAAAGATCCGGCATAATTCCGCCGCCACCATAAACAACCCTTTTTTTCCGGGTATAATATTTTGCTGTATCACTATAATGAATACTATCTTTTTGTTCCAATTCACCGTGGGCATAACGACGCCTTAAATCGCCATAATAGTCGTCCAAACCATTTTTATAAGATTTTTGTATGCATCTTCCGGCAGGAGTATAATAGCGTGCAACAGTGAGTCTGATTGCAGAACCGTCGTAAAACGGGATTTGTTCCTGCACCAGTCCTTTTCCAAAAGTGCGCCGACCAATAATAGTTCCACGATCGTTATCCTGAATTGCTCCGGCAAAAATCTCACTTGCAGATGCTGAATATTCATCAACAATTACCACAACTTTTTTCCCGAAAAAAGTTCCTTTCTTTTCCGCATTAAAAGTTCTTTTCGGTTGTGTACGGCCTTGGGTATAAACTACCAGTTCTCCGTCATCAAGAAATTCACTGACCATTTTAATAACAGCGGTCAGATAACCGCCTGGATTTCCACGTAAGTCGATGATCAGCTGATCTGCGCCTGCTTTGTCGAGTTTCTCAACTCCGGTCATAAATTCTTCGTAAGTTTTTTCGGCAAAACGGCCCACTTTTATGTACCCTATATTTTTATTGATCATATAGTTAACATCAACACTGGTAATGGGGATTTCACCTCTTGTAATGGCATAAGGGATCAACTCCGGAAATCCTTTACGTGCTATACTGACATTTACCTTGGATCCTTTGTCGCCACGAAGTTTTTTAAGTACTTTTTCATTGGTGACTTTAACGCCTGCCATAATGGAGTCGTTAACTTTTACGATGCGATCGCCTGCCCTGATGCCCAATTTTTGCGAAGGCCCGCCAGAAATGACATCGATCACCATAATAGTATCGTTCTGAATTGAAAATTGCACTCCGATACCCCCAAAATTCCCGGACATCTCTTCGCTTACTTCTGTCATATCTCTTGCCGGAATATAAACCGTATGAGGATCGAGTTGCTTCAATATTTCAGGTATTGCTGCTTCAACAATTTTTTTTGAATCAACTGTGTCAACATAATTACCTTCAATAAGCTTCATAATAAGGCTCACTTTATTCGCACTGTTTCCTGTAATCACTCTTGTTCCTGCCAGCATCCGGTTTTGCAATCTTGCACCCAGATAAACACCTGCCATTATCGCCGCAACCAGTAAAACCGGCATCCAAATCACTAATTTCCGAGTTCTGTTATCCATCTTAAATATTTATCTTTTCATTTCAATAAAACCAGTCAAAATGTTGAAAAATACCAATCGGGCATTTATTCAAAGTTCAACTTTAACAACTATAATACCTGCTCTTTCGAGCAATTCAAGTCCATCGTTCATGTGATAGGCTTCAGAAAAAACGACCTTTCTGATACCGGCCTGAATAATTAATTTAGCGCATTCGAGGCACGGGGAGGAAGTGACGTATAATGTTGCCCCATCGCTGCTGTTATTGGACTTGGCAATTTTAGTAATCGCATTTGCCTCTGCATGAAGCACATAAGGCTTTGTCTTGTTATTTTCGTCTTCACAGACATTTTCGAAACCAGAAGGAGTACCGTTATAGCCATCAGAGATAATCATTTTATCCTTTACCAGCAGCGCTCCAACCTGACGACGAATACAATAGGAATTTTCGGCCCATACCATCGCCATTCTTAAATAACGTTCATCTAACTTCAATTGTTTTGCACTATTCGGAATACCCATTTTAACTAAATTATATCGTCACCAAAATTAGCAGAATATGTCACTCAATTGCCTTTTGGTCTTGTTAACAAACCATAAAACAGATAGCTCAATTAAACCAGTAGGAGAGCTTTAATACAACTGCCCGATTTTTAACTTTCATAGGACCGGGAAAGTAGTTATCGGTATATACCAGAAAAAGGTCGGATACCGGTTTATATCGCCATTGAAACCGGGCATTAATGTTAAGATTATCAGATTGTTCGTTGTATTGGACATAAGTTGTAAAAAACAGCTTGTCAGTGAAAGTGACGTCCAGCTTTGGACCAACGAGCCAGAATCCTGTTCGCTGCCAAGGGGCAGGAAGCGAGAGGCTGTTATAGCTGTATATCATCGAAATATAACCATAAGGCTGAAAACGATAATTGAATGAACCCTGAGCGAACCATCGGTGGCCATTGAAATAACCGCCATAACCGGTCAGGAAATCATATTTAAGCATCTTCCGGTTATCAGAACTTATCAGTGTGGAAAATTCGTTCCAGTTATAATTGGTTCCGGCGAGTAGAAAATTTGAGCCTTTATTGGTTGGATCAAAATTCTGTTGGAGGAGGACATAGTGATTGTATCCCCTAAACTCTATGCGTGCACGACTCTTAAACAGAAAAAAATAATCAAAACCTGCCGACCTGTCTGTAAGAACCTTGCTGTCAGGCCTGTAAAAATTATTGATTTCAGTCATGAGTCCATGATATTCCAAAGGACCACTTTTAGGATAGAACTTGAGCGTAGTGCGCGGATTAAGTTGTAAAAAATTATGGCGTGGCACATAGCCCGTTTCGGCGTTAAAATCCTTTCCAACGTAGAGTTGAAGGAATTCAAGCAGATAATTTTTACGAGAATAGGCCAAATTCAGTCCCTGAGCATATTCTTCTGCACTGGCAGCTTTGGGTGAAAATGATTTCTGAGCAAATAGTTTTCCAACCAGAAAATTATTCCTTGCTGCAAGATTGTATTCCAATCCTGCAACCCGATTATAGTCATTTCCCATCCAGCTGGAAGGAATATTGAGTTGCTGTTTATTGACAAAAACAGCTCCGATACTTGACCGGGAAAAAACTTTTTTCTGAATCGTGGTTACAAAGAAATTTCTCGCCAGATATTCCCCTTCGCGGCCTGTTTGCATATCCATCACTCCGAGGCGCCAGTCCTGACCAATTTTACCACTAAGCCGCGCTCCTGCATTTACGGGTGCATCGAGCCCTATTCGACGCGAAAAGAATGGCGTAACATTTAAATTTCCATAATTACTGAAAAGGTCGCTGTTCTCAAGAAAAAACTGTCTTTTTTCAGGGTAATAAAGTTCAAATCGTGCAAGATTGGTTACCTGGTCGTCCACCTCAGCTTGCGAAAAATCGGGATTATAGGTCAGATCGAGATTTAAAGAAGAGGATAATCCGAGTTTGGCATCAAAACCAAAATCTTTGTGAATTTTCGTCGCTTCGTCTTTCTCAAAATTATGCGTAGCGCTTCCAAAAACATAGGGAATCAATGCGAGTTTAAGACCCGATTTAGGCGGTGGCGTTTCCCATTTCAGCTGACCGGCATAGGCCAATGAGGCTGTTGGAAATTGTCGCGGAACGGGAGCCCACGCCGATTTTTCATTTAATTTCAAATCAAGGCGCGAAAACTGAATATTCCAATGATCAATATCTGTTTTGTATCGTATTGATTTAAAAGGAATTCTCATTTCTGACGTCCATTTATCCGGATAATTCTTAGTCTTGGACTCCCATTTGCAATCCCAGATCACATTTACACCCGATCCTCCGCTCATCGTTCCATCCCATTTTGCTCCCGCAGCATTGACGCCGAAAGAATAACCGGTTGTCTGATCGTTGAAAGGATCAATAAAAAGGAGAAAGTTATCGTTATTGCTAAATACAAAATCTTTTCTTAATGACTCAACCAAACGTTTTCCCGGAAGGGTATCATGAAAAATGACAGCCAGGTAGAAAGCTTTATCGTCATAAGTCATCCTAATTTCCGATTTTGCAGCACTATGTCCGGTATCATACGGAAGGACCATGTAAAAATTGCTTGCGACCTCAGCCTTTTTCCAATCGGCTTCATCAATGATCCCATCTATCTTAATACTTCCCGTTATCCTTTTGGCATGAATTTTATACCCTTGATTAATAGTCCCTTCTGAATGAACACTATCTTTTTTAAATTGCAGAGCACCTTCCCTATCGATTTTAGCCGGGTGACCAGCACCTTTTAATCCCAACGAGAAAATCAAAAAACAGACGATTGTAAAGAGAAGCGACTTGTTGATCATAAAAATGGAATTGAAACGCCGAAGATATAAAAATTAGTGTGTGTTCAATTGATTTGGGCCGGAAAATATATCTTTGAAATAAACATGAAATGATGGTTCGAACCAATGGGACAATTTACTATTTCAGCAGATAACTGGCAGGAGCATAGGCATTTAAGTTAAAAGATAATTTTCCATTAGAAATTTGGACCGGTTCACTTAGTTGATCACCTCTGAGGTTCAATTGCTGAAATGATACAAACTTGGCTCCGGCGGGTAGTCTTACTTCAATTTTACCACTCACACCTCCTTGTTCCCAAACACGCAGGATCGTCCCAACGCCGTCGGGGTTGCGGCCGAATGCGGTAAGGGCTACACCTTTCCGGGAAATTGAAATTCCCTCTTGAGTCACTGGTAATTTACCATTTTTTACTTTGGAGCATGCCACCTGCAGCGGCACGCGCGTTTCCATCCCGGGAGTAAAGAGTGAACTTTCTGATGTAAATTTGGCGAACGACCAGATCGTCACCTTTGCACTCATCCGTTGTCCATTACCGATCCAGGCAGGGAAGTTGGTACGCCAATGGTTATTGTACAAGTTAATATAAACAGTTGGTTTCTGAGGCTCGTACCGTTTATCAAACTGATATTCACCGGGTTCACCCCAACTTACCAGAGGTGCATCTGGTGAGCATACTCCATAACCCGCGCCGGTAGAACCGTTGTATACTGCAACTCCGGTATTTACCCACCAAAGATGATAGTTGGCATTTTCCGTAATCATATCTTTTACCGGGTCGACGTCGGCACCCAATCGGCCCAGGCGAAATTTAGGATTATCGCACTTGAACGGGAGACATATCCAGGCTGCTTCCGGCCAGCTGTCGGGTTGCTTTTGCCAGCTTATTTCAAGATTAGCCGTAGGAGCAAGACCTGACAACGTAAGTGTAATGGAAATTTTTTGAGGCTGTCCAGGTCCGGGTATTGTTCCGGTCATTATTGCTTTTACATCGATGGCTGTTTTTTCTACCGAAAGATTCATATCCACCGGAAGAGCCGAACTGTAAGGAACATCCTGAGGCATATCATAGGCAGTAAAACAAAATTTGTGTGCATTGTATTTCGGATAGAGCGATCGGGCAATCCAATCGTAAATTTGTTTGTAACCAAACCTTTCATAAAAATATTGCCCGAAGCCCTGAGGAGCGGTTGTGTCTACCATCTCCTTACCGGAGCTCTTATCGATCAGACTGACTATTCTTCCTCGTTTGGGATTGATACTTGCCTTAAAGAAAGGACTTTCAATCACACCTGACTGACTATCCGCGCTCATTTCTGCCGGTTCAGCCTTTTCATTACTGGCAATATACGTGCGATAACCCAATGCCGGAATATCTTTGACTTCGAACCGCGACATCGGAGCTTTATTCTCCAGCGCTGCGTATTCGTGGGCCACGGGAACTGCACGTCCGCCATCGGCAGGTTTAACCGACACAAAATCGTTCCCGAAGATCAAACGGGTATCAAGGTCAATTGTTCCGTCGCGTTTCCACGGAAGGGGATTATAAACAACAATGCGGTTTCCTTCAACCTGAACATTGTCTGCCAGAGAGGACACCGCATCCTGGTAAGGAATAGCAACCAAGCTCCGTACATTGTTGATATAGTTTGCTTTATCCCGCCAGGAATCTTCCATTAGCCGGTATTGTGGTGGCAGTCCTTTTTCCCATAAGTCTTGCCATGCCTTTCCATAAGGCACTTTCAGGTAATGCTGATTGGCTAGACCCCAGGTATGTTCACTATAAAGCAGACTTTGTTCATATGCATCGGCAATAATCTTTTGCTGATCGGGACGATAAATGCCCCAAATAGCTTCGAGGGTAGACAACTCATCCAGCCCGCCTATGGAAGGTCGGATGTTCTGGGCCAGTTTGGTCGCTTCGGGCATACTCATTGTGCCGTGAATCCAAACGTCGCCAATATCGCTTCGAACTACAGGCAGTTTGCTTAAATCCTCTTTCAAAATCATTTCGGCAAAATCATCCATCTTTCCCACTTTTGCATTTATTCCACGGGTTTTGTAAAACTCAAGGTCTTTTGCAACCGTTTCGGGATCAGGAGGTCCCTGGTTATCACCAGTCATATTTATAAATAGCCATGTTTTGTAGGGCCAGTTAGCCGGTGGAAGTTTATCGCTTCCGTATCCGTTATTATAAAGTGTCAAAAGGCGCGATCCATCAGGACCTTCCCACCAAAAAAACGGAGGCAGTCCAAGTTCCATATTTACGACAGGACCACCCATATGATAAAATTTAATACCTGCATGTGTAAACAGTGTTGGGATAATCCATGAATGGCCGGGCACATCAGACATTTTTGCACTGGTGGACAGTGGTTGACCATATTTACGGGCAAGAGTGGAAGAGATAGTAAGACCACGAACAAGATCCTCGGGATCAGATGTTTCAGAATGCATTGTAAACGGGAAGGCATGTATGGCAAGATTACCATCCCGGATTGCCTGTTCAATTTTCTCTTTACGCTTTGGTTCCTGTCCTTCCCACAGAATCTGCTTCATTGGCCACCCCGAAATCGTCCAGACGAACTGTTTATCTTTGGGCTGATTTTTGTTTTTATCAATAGCTTCAAGGACACGGTCAACCATCGAAGTACGGTAATCATGTACAACCTGCTGCACAGTTTCAGAGTAGCCGATATCGAAATGTGTTTTATAAACAATTACGACATCTTTCACTCCGGGTACAATGGAAGGTTTTGTTGAGTATTTTCCTTCTTCAATTTTGGATTTGTTCCCGGGCAAGGTTGATTTTGTATTGTAATTCTGCGCTTTAACAGAAACGACGATCATTATAACAAGCACTCCAGTTGTGAATAATCCGGCAATATTTCTCATAATATTTCATTCTATGGGTTAATGTGACCGGATTTCCAATATGAATTTTCCGTTCAGATGGTCACCTTTCTTATACTGAGGGCGAGGTCCGGTGAAAAATCCGCATGATCCTGGTCCGTTCAATCCTGCAATAAGAAACCGGATTTTATCGTCGTCAACCCACGACCTCGCACTTTGTGTACCATCAGATTGAATATTTATTTCAACATTTTTATCATTTTTCAATGATGAGCGAAGGATATGGTCCTTGGTGCTTCTAAAATCGTTGGTGCCAAGTTTATTACTATTATCTTTCCAATCGCCGGTTGGGATTTCCCGGGGTCTTTCCACATATTTTAAATCACGGGGAAGCGCCTTCGCAAATCCCGTTAACCGGTTAATGTCATTTTCGGGGTAGGTCGTCCAAAGCCCTTGACGTTCCCAGCTTAACAGGTCAAAAGACCGGGGAAGCGTGAACAGCAATCCGAACTGACGAAGCAGGTTCTTATTTGTGAAATCAGTAAGAGCAGTATAATCATAACTTACATTAACGGTTCCGTCAATTTTAAAAAGATAATTCTGAGTGCCTTCGAGATTATTTTCCACCACACCGGCAATATTTATCTGCACTGAGCCATCGCTATTCTGTCGGGGTATTACAGACTTTATTCTGTAGTTGTCGGCTGATTTGTATTCAAGTGGCCGAATATCCTGTGTATAATTACTCGCTGCGATATTTGCTGCGCCACCGTCATCATTATTGAATGGAATCAGCATTATGTCTCCGCCATTGGTGATAATAGTATCTCCTGCTGAAGTAATGCAACCCAGTGATTTATTTGCTTTATTAATTGTGAAAATGTTAATACCTGATTTTATTATCCATGCATTTGAGTCTTCATCAAGGGTAATCCGGACTTTGGCTTGGGATGCGGATGTGGTGGCAGTAGGATCAATTTGGATCTGCTCGTCTGCGCAAGTAAAACCACGTGGATCGGAAAATGTGATTAACAGATTTTCGACATGTTTAAACCCCGATAAATCCAGATTTATGATGCCTTTGCTCATCGGAGGAATATCTGCTTTAACAGGAAATATTTTATTTCCAATTTTAAAAACAATATTTAATTCACTCAAATTCATGAAATTATACCTGTTTTCAACCTCCAATTTCAGGCTCCCGTTTATTAGTTTTGCAGTTTGAAGATTGGTAATGATCACCGGTGAATACGATTTTTTCATGCCAATATACTCAGGTTTTTCACGCCGCCATCCGTCTATCGGACCCCACGGCCCATACCCGCAGATTTTGTCTTTGGAAAGGTGAAAAATATCGTCAACTCCCGACCAGATAGCACCTCCCATACAGGATGGATAGCGATAGACTGAATCAACCATTTGTTTCAGTGTATTAGCCCATGCGTCGGAACGTACTGAAGGATCGGTTTCCAGTTCTCTGCGGGCATAACATTGCACATGCATATATTCGCCAAAAAGGGTAGGGCGGGTTTTCTCTTTTTCACATTCGCGGGGCCCATTTAATCCGGGATAATGGTAATTGGCAACATCGGCAGTGCTTTTTGCATTATTGTAACCTCCCCAGCACTGATCGTGAAATGATGTAGGACGTGAAGGGTCAAGCGTTTTTACTTCTGCGTTAACCCTTTCCCATAAAGGACTCCAACGACTTTCGTTGCCAAGCGACCAGATAATGACGCAAGGATGACTTCGGCCTGAGAGAACATTTTCAAGATTGGCGCGCACCATGTACGGCAAATATTTAGTGTCAAGATAATTCCATAATTTCCAGACCGGACTTGCACCATGATCTATCCAGCAGAGGGATGCTTCGCTTTCAACAAACATTCCCATTTCGTCGCACGCCTGAAGAAATTCTTCTGAAGGCGGATAGTGGGAGGTTCTGATATAGTTGCAATTTCCGGCCCTGAACAGTTCAACATCTCTTCGGCAAAGTTCAGGAGTAAGACTTCGCCCACGCAAGGGGTGGACTTCGTGCCGGTTAACTCCTCTTAATTTGATTGGGTGGTTATTCACGAAAAATTGATTGCCTCGCAATTCAATCTCTCTGAAGCCAATTTTCTGACTGTTCGTCTGAAGAACTTTCCCATCCACAATAAGAGAAATAGTCAGGCGGTACAATTTTGGATGTTCCGGATCCCATTTTTCCGGTAAAGAGACCAGAAGCGTGCTGCTTATCTCACTTATTGTTTTGGTTATCTGAACTTTAAACGCATTTTTGTTCAGTTGAACAGGTTTGCCGGTTGGATCCTGAATGGCGAATTTCATCTCAGCGGTGGTTCCGGAGGTTCCGTTAAATGCCACTTTACTGTTAATGATAAGTGATGCATCCCGGTATTGACTGTCGAATTTCACCTTCCAGGAAAAATCGCAAATACTAACTGCCGGTAATACGAAAAGAGTCACTTTCCGAAGAATTCCACCTACGGGATGGGCGGCATATTGAGAAGTACAGGCCAGCATATCTGAAATCGTTTCGCATTGGACTTCGACCTCCAGGTTATTGTCACCTGGTTTTACTGCATCTGTAATGTCGAATTCAAATGCGACAAAACTTCCTTCATGGGTGCCGGTGATTTTTCCGTTCACCTTTACTATTGTATGTGAACTGATACCATCAAAACGGATCTTAACACGATTTCCCAGCCAGTCGTTGGGCAGTATAAACGATTTCCGGTAGGTGGCGGACGAACCTTTCGCGACTTTAAAGCCCTGCATCTCCCACTCTCCCGGAACTTCAATATTTTCTGCATTATCGAATTCCTTATTTCCAGGATTGAATCTCCATGTTCCATTCAAAAAAATTGCCGGAACCTTTACTCCAATAACCGAAACAGGTATTGGCGATAGAACCGGCACCTCAAAGGTCATGGCTTTTATTACCAGACGTAATGAATCGGGATTCTGTGCGAAAGCGATTCCTGAAAACAAGATAATATACAGAATGAAAAACGCTTTGACTTTCATTGTTTTAGAAAATTTTGCACTAGTATTAAAGATGATAGTGCCTGTTTTATAAAATCCGGATCAAAAAATGAGGAGGTGCATGAGTTACTCGTTTTGTAATTCCTCCTTTCAGGAACAAAAGCTTTTCAATATTAGTAAAAAAGCACAATGTTTTTGCCGTTTTTTTTTAGTCCTTTTTATTTTTTTGAGACTCAAATGATTCCAGCCCACTGGTAATAATTGCACGATCTCCTTCACCTTGATAATTATTCAGCCAGTCTCCATCCTTTTGCGAGACTTACATCTTTTCGCCGGGATTCCGGTGTAACCTTTAGATGAGTTATTATACCATCCTTAACAGTACCTTCCACCGTTGTATTCAGAGTGGCGTGCAGTTTAAAATTCACATCCCAGGTTTTAGGCCATGCCGGTAAGAGCATGATCTTTGCATTCTCCTCCTGTACCAGCATCCGCTGCAGTGCAGTGGCACCCGCTCCAAAGTGATCAAAGTCCGGACACGAATCTGGTCCCTCACGTCCATAAAGCGGGAAACGACACATTTTAGAGGCAATACGGAAGCGGCTTACTAATCCTTTGGCAGCTTCTGTGGCATTACCGGCATATGCCCAATGAATTTGATCCTGTGTCCAGCAGGCACAACCGAAAGCATCCTTCAGTGATCGATGGATCATGGTATTTGTTACGATGCTGTCAGTTCCAAGGGCAAGACCGTAGCAACGGAAAGGAAAGACGGGATAGAGTTCCCCATTCTCCGCATTCCGCTTTTTCTCCCATTTTTCAGCGGGTGCGATCGACTGGCGACCATCTATGGTTTGCATTGGCACTTCAGGAATTTCACTTCTGAATTTACTCCACCGATTCTGGTCCTCAATGGTTCCGGCCTTCATAACCAGCAATTTGTCGAGACAATACCTCAACCCTGCAACATCCGGTGAAGGGTTGACCGCGATCCACCATGTTTCTACAACCTGAGCCGGGTCGAGACGGAGCTTTCCATCAATGCCGCGTAAGTAGTGTTTGTCGAAGAACAAAAGAATTTCGCGGGCAAACGGAACGAGCACATTATTGCGAAATACCTGATCATTATTGTAATTGACATTATCGCACATCATAGCCAGAATCTCAAGGCCGGAGGTGAAGTAATAATCGTGGTACCACCCCTCATATTTTTCACCTGGTTTTGTCTTTGGTGGAATACCCCCGTTGTCGCAATCCTGCTCGGCACCTGTGGGTTCAATATTCTCGCGATAATATGCTCCATCGTGTCCAAACCAAGCTTTTGTTATAGCTTTCCTCATTTCCAGAAGGTTCGAATAGTAGCTAAAAAAGGGTTTCATCAAATCATAATCACCGCTAGCTAAAAGTGGCCAGTAAAGCAACCGTTGATTTTGAAATGTAAAACGGCGTCCCCAGAGCCGGTCATCCTCATTGGTAAGCCATGAGCTGTCAGCTTGTTGCACCATATTTGAACGCATTTTTTTGTCTTGCGCCTTTAGCTTCAACTGTTGAGTAAAGAGTCCGCCATTGAATTTTGTCTGGACAACACCGCGACTCTGACAGGCCATCAGAAAGCGAAAGACATTGTAACTCTGTGCTGTGAGTGCGGCGCCATCCTTTTCAATCCGGGAACCTGAAGGAGAGACTTCCCCCATTAGCTTTTCACGATCTGAATCCGGCAAGGTGTTGTCAGTGGAAATGATCCAGCTGCGTTCCCAGAAATCAGCCCACCAACCACAATGGCTGTTCCAGTCTTTCCTTACATCTACGGGACGAGCAGCTTGTTGCTCAATCTTCTCAATCCACCTGGATGGCTCCGGTGTTTGTAATGTCAGCGCATGCACACGAATATCGAAGGTTTTTCCTTTGCCGGTCAGGGTGCCGCGAGTAAGAGAAAGCTGGGGGCTTTCAAGCAAATTGCCAAAAGTATTGAAGCGAAATGGATCCTTTAATTTTGATGACATATGCGCTACATTATAGAACTTTAGGTCATCGGAATAGGTACTCCGGTCGCCAACGGGGTAATACCATATTATTTTGCCGTTTTTTTCCAGCAGCACATCCTGAACAGGATTTATTGACGGATCCCAGCCCCCTTTTGTTATGGTGTATAACTTTGTCACGTTGAAAATGGTATAATCGATGCGTTTCCAAAGATCCGGCTGAACCGTTACTGCCACTTCTTTAGGTGAATTAACCTCAATATGAAAAACAGGCCGATTGGCATCAGCCCAGATTTGCATGGTTATGCCGTCGGCTTCAATGCGAATTGAACCGGTTGCCAGATCCAGCGTCTGCCGGAATGACATCCCTGCCTTGAAAGGATTAGGAGTGACCGAGATTCGTACACGACCGGTTTTAAAAATATCGCCCATATAAGTATAGGCGTCGTTTTTAGACAAAAGCAGGTATAAGTCTCCATTTTCAATGGCATACACACCAGCTGCAATATCACCGTTACCAAGAGGCATCACCCCGGTGGCATCCTTTGAAGGACTATTCCAGACGACATTGTAACGACTCAACCAATTTTCAGAATTTGCGGACAAAGCAGTACCGCTTTCAAATAATAAACCTGCAAACAGACAGCAGATCAGAAATACAGAAAGGTTATTTTTCATCTTTGAAGGTTTTATTTTATGTTAATTATTTCATCAGTGAAATTGGATTAAGGCTTCAATAATATTATTTCTCCCCTGACTGTTGCAATTTTAAGCGTCCATGATTTCAGCGTCTGAACCCCCGAATTGTTTTTTATGGTGCCACCTTTACTCCATGGTAAAATGAGCTGCAATATTCCTCCGGCTTCACTGGTTATTTCAATTTCATTCACTTTCCCATTTTTTAATGAAGCGTTGACCAGGAATGCTCCGGCGGCTCTGAGATGATAGAATTCAGCATCTTTATCCATTGGCCAGTTCGGAAAGAGCCTGATTGTGCCATCATAACTCTGCATCAAACATTCATTAACGACAACGGGCAATCCGAAATTCTCAAACCATATTCCCATCTTATCCATAAAACCATAATTCATCATGTCGTTATATCTGCCATGCACCTGCATTGCCCGGTCAGATGCGGTGCCGTTGGGCATCAGGCTATAGTTTACCTGACGTTTAAACCGTTCAATATCGAGCATACCAATACGGGCAGCCTGTAAATTCAAAAATACCAGATCATTTCCTCCCTCATTTTGTTGGTTAAGACAGGTATTTTTTAATATTTCAGTAGTATTTTTATCGGAATGCAATCCATGATCTTCACCCGGAAAGACGGTAAACAGGGCATTGGGTACATTATAAACGACCTGATCATGTTCCTCGGGCACCGAAACAAGCACTTTCCCATATTTTTTTGATATAGCAGTGGGATATTCAGGGAAATGGGCTAAAATTTCCTTTACATCATCAATTAAGGTTTTGTACTGTTTATCAGTTTTCAATATTGCTGAAGCTTCAATAAAAGCTTTAAAGACAAATTTTGTCAGAGAAAGATCTGCATTACAATCGTAATTGTATTTAAAACCGGGTCGAAGCCCATACAATTCAGGGGGAACAGTCGGGAAGATATGGTATTTATCATCTTTCCATTGGGGGCCTCTTGCCTCTTCCCGTTTCATATAGGCTACCAGAAATTCAACAGCGGCTTTAATAGGTTCGTAAGCTCGTGTTTTAAGATATTCGGTATCCCCTGAATAGATATAATGCCACCATAAACCCTGAACGGCCCAGGGTGTTTCGGCAATCTCCCACCCCCAGGTCGGAACCGGATAGGGGTTTATGGTCATATCAACAGGGTAGGCGCTATGAGGGAAATAGGCGCCGGGCAATTGATAATACTCTTTTGCCCAACGTTTACTGACCTCCATCAGCGATTCGATCAGATTCACATACGGCAGATTTTTCTCCAGATGGTTACTCGAAAATGTTGCCCAGAAAGGCTGCTGCGTATTGTAATTCATGTGATAATCGCCGTGCCATGCCGTGCCTATTTTGTTGTAGCTCCAGTTGGCAAATAATCCGGGAGTAGTAGCGCCATCTTTTGTCGCGCAATTTAAAAAGTAGAGGTTGTGGTACCACATTGTTTCAAGAAACTGGTCGCTCAGTTTTACTCCTGATTTGTTCCAGTACTCGTTCCAAATCTTAATATTTTTTTTCAGTGCAGCGGTGAAATTTTCCAGTTCAGGTGCTGCTGTTCCAACATTATTCGCTTCAACATCCTTGAGTAAGCCCTCCTGAAGGGTGATGCATCCGATGAATCCGTCTTTTTTTTTGATTCCGGCTTCCAGATTCAGCATCCCTTCTTTATTTCCGTCCCAGTTAATTCGGGTCGTTTTCTCCATAGGAGTATTGATTGTGGCAATCAGCCGAAATGCTTTGTCTTTAGGATGGCCTTTTGCCGGGTCATATTTGTCAGGTTCCTGATAGGGTAATATCTGACGAAAAGAGAGAAGCCCTTTGGTCAGTTCCTCTTTTATTTCAGCTTTGGGAAAATCCGATGGAGTAGACGGATCGATGAGTACCCTGACACGATCAAAAATATTTTCGCATGGATTGCCTTGCTCGTCAACCAGGCGCATCCACAATTGATCTTTAGTCATATCGGTGAAAATTTGCAGGACAAGTTTTTTCTTATCCCTTGCAAGAAGGTAGACTTCACACAGGCCGTTGGAAATATCGAGCCGGTGTCCGGTCATCTCCGCATTTCTGCGGTCGAAGCCCAGCAACACCGAGCCACAGGGGAAAGGACGGGGATAAGGTTTGGCATAGTTTTCGGCCGTCATTTTACTATAATCCCTGTACCATGGATCTTTGGTCAGAACGGATAAAGTATCCGGAATTGCTTTTACCTTGTTGAACACCTCTTTGAACGTTCCGATTTTCTCTTTGTTATTTTCAGCAATGCGGATATCCCATACATTATTATGACCGAAATAGAGAACAACCGCATCGGGCCGGGTGGTAACCACGACTCCCATGGCGCCGTTACCAAGCAAAGCTCCTTCAAAGAAATCAATAGCCGGACGGTCTAATACCAGCGGATGAATTTTTGCCCTTTCCAGGGAATTAAATGATTCCTGTGATTGAGTCCTTTTTGCAAAAAAAAGGATCCCGATCAGTAATAATAGTAGAAAGATATTTTTTTTCATATCGCTTAATGATTTGGTATTTCAATATTCTCAGAGCCAAAAATAAACTAAAAAAAGCCACATTAAATCTTTAAGAAAAAATGTGGCTTTCTGATTTTTTAACAAATTATCACTAGTGTCTATTAATTTATGTTAAAAAGCATCGAACTCCAATTGCA
>JBAXOA010000058.1:0-25872 GCA_037133495.1 Mariniphaga sp.
CATCACTGAGTCAACTTTCCATTCCATAGGACGCCAGCGATAAGGAGCTCCATAAGGACCGGCTCCCAAATCTTTGGTCATATCGAGGGCTGTATTTTCGTAATGATCACGCATCAGATTCATCACATCTTTAACAGAGAGGAGCGAATCGGGTTTTATCCAGAGCGGCATTCTGTTAGTCGCATATTTATTTTCATCGAATGAGACCTTACCCATGGCATAATTTTCGTATTGCCCCATTTGTTTGTTCACCTTATTAAAGCCCGACCATACACGTGCCTCGCAGAAACGTGCTCCGCTAAAAGTGACAGGTGCATAAGTGTCAGAAAAGCTAAAATCATTATTTTTGCCGTCAAACCAGCCTTTTTCGCGTGCAAATGAGATTACATCGGCTGAATAGATGCAATTTTTGCTGTCATTCAACGGAAAACGGGTAATACGCGCCTGATTGGCATGTCCTGAAATATAGCCATCAGGAACCCGCATTGCAACCCAAACAGCTCCTTTTTGTCCTTCGCCTTTACCGATCATTTCGAAAATCCAGACTTCATTAGGATCTGCAATTGAAAATGATTCGCCACTTGAAGCGTAACCGTAGTTTTTAACAAGGTCGGTCATGATGGTAATTGCCTCACGAGCTGTCCTTGAACGTTGTAAGGCAATGTATATCAGGCTTCCATAATCGATAATGGCCTCTTTTTGAGTAGCGAGTTCTTTCTTTCCTCCGTAAGTTGTTTCGCCGATAGCGACCTGATTTTCATTCATATTTCCTGTTACCTGGAAGGTGTGTTTCACCTGAGGTATTTTTCCCATGAACTTTCCAGTGTCCCATTCATAGACATCAAGTAAAGCACCTTCGGGATAATCGGCAGCAGGCCAAAAATAAAGCTCGCCATAAAGTGTATGAGAATCAGCAGCATACGTGATCATTGTTGAGCCATCTTTTGTGGCACCCCTGGAAATCAGAAAATTAGTGCAAGCCTCAGACGGAATAATCTGTAAAGCAACTAATATCAGAAATAAAAATAACGGTCTCTTTTTAAACATTGCAGATAGAATTAAAAACGGTTGCGACAAAAATAGATAAATAGTTTAAGGTATAGTTTAAAAATCAAAATGATAAACCTCTTTTTTTAATGAGTTTTATCATTTATTTTATATGATAAATCACTCCGCCAATGTGGTTTCGGTCTGATCCGGTAACAGATGATTGTACGTTTACCTGACCATTAAAAGCAAGTACTCCCAAAAATGCGAATATCATCGCTTCTTTAAAATCGATCAGTTTTTCGTCAGGCAATACAATTTGGCAGGATGTTTTTTGCCTTAACCGATCAATTAAAAACAAGTTTTTAGAACCGCCGCCTGTTGCCAGCAATTGACCGCCACCCACTGTTACGCTTGAAATCTGATACGCGATGTGTTCGTAAATTGTGGCTGCCTGATCTTCAATAGAAAGTCCTGAATTAGTCAGCAAGGGTAGGATTTGATGATCAACCCATTCGCGCCCCAGCGATTTCGGCAATTTACGTTGGTAATAATCCAGCAAATTTAATTTGTTAAGCAGTGATTCATTGATAGTTCCGGCTGCTCCAAGCCGGCCGTCCCTGTCGAAGGAATATCCTCTTTGCAGTGCTAAAGCATTTAATATAATATTTGCCGGACAGATGTCATAAGCCAGTCGGGATTCACCACGCTCAAATGAAATATTGGCAAAACCGCCTATATTCAGACAATAGCTGAATTCAGGAAATAGCATTTGATCACCAACCGGGACAAGTGGCGCTCCCTGGCCGCCAAGTGCCACATCAAAGTTTCTGAAATCGCTGATTGTTGTTATTCCGGTTGAAGCAGCTATTGAAGCTCCGTTACCGAGCTGAAAAGTAAACCAATTCTGTGGTTGATGAAATATTGTGTGTCCATGTGACGCAATCAATTTTGGTGCCTGTTTTCCTTTCAGAAATTCTGATACAAGCTCTCCAGAGTAACGGCCGTATTCATTATGTAACAGCAAAAATGCTTCGGCATTCAGATACGGAGCATTCTTTAGTTTTTCAGTCCAGCTGTTCGGATAACTGACCGTTTGAGCCGCAATAATTTCATAATTCCAACCTGCCTTCGTTGTTGAAAACCGGCAAAGTGCGATATCAATTCCGTCGAGCGATGTACCTGACATTAAGCCAAGAGCTAATATAGTCATTTGTATATCAAGGCTTTATATTCAGAACTATTTTCTTTGTTATCAGTTACAACCAACCGAAGAAGATGATTTTTTCCGAATGCGATTTTGTCTTTATCAAAAGTATAAGTGAGTAGCTTTGATTTTGCATCATATTCAAAAAGTATCCATTCTCCGTCTATTTCACCCCGATAGGTTTTTATTCCCGAAAGGTCATCCGAAATTCTAAACTGAAGTTTGTTATTATCCGTGAGAACTTTTTTATCCTTAATGCTTAATGGTAATATCACCGGAGGCGTTTTATCAATTGCTACAGCGAAACTACCAAAGACATTGGTTTTCACAGTGACCCATCCTCCGGAATACTCACCTCCGATTGCCGATCTTTGTCCTGAAGCTGTTTCAATATTTACAATTAATGCCTTGTTTGTTAATGATTTGGGAAGATCGTTGCATCTGATCGAAAGAGAATAGGATTTCTGTAATGGAATAAATTTTGACTGCACATGATGAAGTTCTGAAAAGCAACCACCTGGTTTAGGAGCCGATTTCCATACAAAACCTAAATTATCATACAAGGCTCCTTTGGGAAGATCAATCCTGATATTCTCATTCTCGAAATGATTGGACTGATCGAAAAGAAATTGTTTGCTGAAATTTTGATTTTTATCCGGCAATTTTGATTTTTTTGGAATGGTTCTGAATTTAAGGCTGGTTTTATTTTTAAATGCATCAGCTGCAACGATTTCAATTTCATGACTTTTCCCATCGTCAAGGTTTAATATTCCATTGTTGTCGGGGTGGTTATAAATATCAAGATGATTGCCGGGCAGCCGGTACAACCGTTGAATCCATCGGTGAGATTGAATATAAGCTTCATAATCGGCCTGGGCATTGGCATATCTCGAATCATCGAATGAAAAACTGTTCATTTTGAAACCAAATATTTCTTTGCCATCACAAAACAAAGCTGCAGAATAGATCCCACATTTAAACCCGTTACCACTAAAATCATCCTCAGCTTGTATTCCAAAACCTATTTTCCCATAGAGTTCAACCGGAAGATTATTTTTTAGTCGATAGCCTCCCTGAACGGCAACCACTTCAAATCTTTTTTTGCTGCGGTCCACTCCTACATTACTTTTTGCAGATAGTGGATAAATATAGATTGCTCTGATTTTAGGAGCACTGTTATCTTTAATGCCTAAATTATAAAACAGTGGATTAAACGCTCTTTCGGAATCTGTATCTCTGATTTCGAAATGAAGATGGGGACCGCCGGAGCTTCCGGAATTGCCTGACCAGGCAATGATATCTCCCTTTTTGAAACTAAACTCGCCCGATGAAAGGGTAATATCTATCGCAAAATTTTCCTTGTCGTATTGTTTTTTTCTGACATATTTCTGTATATCAGGATGAAACTTTTCAAGGTGTCCGTACACCGATGTAGTACCGTCTGGGTGGTTCATATACAAAGCATTGCCATAGCCGGTCGGGGAAATGCCAATTCTTGAAACATATCCATCTTTTACCGCAAATACAGGCATTCCTGTTTGACCCTGCGTACGAAAATCAAGTCCTGAATGAAAATGATTGGGTCTTAATTCACCGAAACCACCGGCAAACAAGTATGGGGGCTTAACTGGACAAATAATTGGATCATTTCCAGGGTGTTTCTGCGCAGAAAGTTCAGAAAAAGCACCGGCGATCAGAAGTAAAATAAGTAAGACAATCCTCATTATTGACAAATTTCTAAGAATTTGCTAAATTAGTAAACTTTTAAATGCTGTACAGAGCAATTAAAAGGCAGGTATGCTTTCTGCGTATGATATAAATGTTAACTTTGTCTCAGTAAACGATAGATATGACAGAACGGGAAACTGATTTATTGAGAGAGTTTAAAGAGAAGCTCGATAAACTGATCAATCTTCATTTACGAATGAAAAGTGAGAAACATCTATTAATTGAAGAACAATCACAGCTGAATGAGAAAATTCGATTACTCTCATTGAATAATGAAGAACTAGCCAGGGAAATGGAAGTCCTGAAGTTCGCAAAATCAATGCTTGAGGAGGATGAAAATTCACACGAAGCCAAATTAAAATTAAACAGAATAGTGCGGGAAATAGACAAATGTATTGCCCTGTTAAATAAGTAATACAAATGCTATGGATGATAAACTTTCGATAAATATCAATATAGCCGACCGATTGTATCCTCTGAGAGTGGATCGTAAAGAGGAAGAAAGCATTCGTAAGGCCGCGAAGATTATCAACGAAAAGGTGGTTCAATACAAGCAAAAATACGCTTCGAAAGACTTGCAGGATTGTCTGGCGATGGCAACTTTGCAGTTTGTAATTCAGAAGTTTGACACCGAAAAACGGATTGATAATTCTCCATTGGTCGATGAATTGGAAGTCATGAATGATTTTCTGACAACCTTTCTTGAAAAGGAAAGTTCGTTTTGAATCTTACACAGACCCGCATTTTTAAATTATTCAGTTTGTTCAGATTGATCAGAACTGAATGATTTGGAGTTGCGGTATTTTTATTAAATCTTTAAATGTATTTAAGAAATGGAAATAATTATTACTGGCATTCTTACACTGATAATAGGAGGTGCTGCCACCTATTATTTGTGGGAAATGATGCTGAAGAAGAAAAAGCAAAATTTACTGGCTGATGCCGAGGTTCAGGCAGAAATGCTTAAGGAGAAGAAAATGCTTCAGGCTAAAGAGAAATATATTCAGCTAAAATCGGAGCATGAGAGCTATATTAATGATCGGAACCTTCGGATTGCGAGCTCTGAAAACAAACTTAAGCAGAAGGAAACCATTTATTTGCAACGGAAAGAGGAGCTGCAACGAAGCATCAAAGACCTGGAAAATTCAGAGCGGGAGATTGACTCAATTCGGGAAAACCTTACCGTTCAACTTGAATTGGTAGAACAAAAAGAGGAAGATATGCTGAAGTTGCGTAAACAGCAAATTCAGCAGCTTGAAGCGTTATCCGGACTTTCTGCGGATGAAGCTAAATCTCAACTTGTTGAATCTTTGAAGAATGAAGCAAAAACAGAGGCGATGTCATTCATTCAGGAGATTATGGATGAAGCCAAAATGACAGCCAACAAGGAGGCAAAAAAGATTATCGTTAAATCCATTCAAAGGGTGGCTTCAGAAACTGCAATTGAAAATTCAGTTACCGTTTTTCATATTGAAAGTGATGAGATTAAAGGGCGAATTATTGGCCGTGAAGGTCGTAACATCAGGGCACTTGAAGCTGCAACGGGTGTTGAGATTATCGTTGATGATACCCCTGAAGCGATAGTACTCTCTGCATTTGATCCGGTAAGACGTGAAATTGCCCGTCTGGCTCTTCATCAATTGGTGACTGATGGACGAATCCATCCTGCCCGTATTGAAGAGGTAGTGAATAAGGTGAAGAAACAGGTTGAAGAAG
Organism: Mariniphaga sp.; assembly: GCA_037133495.1. Classification (GTDB taxonomy): domain Bacteria; phylum Bacteroidota; class Bacteroidia; order Bacteroidales; family Prolixibacteraceae; genus JAAFHB01. The sequence continues at coordinate 5,639 of JBAXOA010000058.1, forward strand.
AGATTATTGAAACAGGAAAACGGACAACCATCGATCTTGGAGTACACGGATTACATCCTGAATTAATCCGCATGATCGGGAAAATGAAATACCGTTCATCATACGGACAAAACTTGTTGCAGCACTCCCGCGAAACTGCCAATCTTTGTGCTATTATGGCTGCAGAGCTTGGTCTTAACCCCAAACGTGCCAAACGCGCCGGACTGCTTCATGATATTGGAAAGGTGCCGGATGATGAACCGGAATTACCACATGCAATCTTAGGGATGAAACTTGCTGAAAAATTCAAGGAGAAACCCGATATCTGCAATGCCATTGGTTCTCATCATGATGAAGTTGAGATGGAAAGCTTACTCGCGCCTTTGGTTCAGGCCTGCGACGCAATTTCAGGTGCTCGTCCTGGCGCCCGTCGCGAAGCGGTTGAATCGTATATCAAACGGTTAAACGACCTCGAAAATATGGCACTTTCTTATCCTGGCGTTACTAAAACTTATGCGATTCAGGCAGGGAGAGAACTTAGGGTAATCGTTGGAAGTGATAAAATGACTGATATTGAAGCTGAAACTCTCTCTTACGATATCGCCAAGAAAATTCAGGATGAGATGACTTATCCGGGCCAGGTTAAAATTACAGTGATTCGCGAAACCCGTGCGGTTAGCTACGCCAAATAAAATATATTCAAGTATTATAATAAGAAAAAGGGGCTCAATGCTCCTTTTTCTGTTTTTAGTATTTCCGTAGTTGCTCGAGTAATTTACCGGCAAGAATTTCGCGATCATTATCACCCTTTATCCGGTAACATTGTTTTAGAAAAATCAAAAGATGCTTGATTATTGTTCCTTCATCGAGCACTGTCTCATTTTCCCGGTTCTCCTTAATCTCAGATACAATATGTGCCAATTCTTTTGCACCAATTATGGCCCCTTTATGTTCCATATTGATATAAAATAAATAGGGCTCAGCATTTTCTCCATATATTTCCCTGGCAATACGAGGTTCGTAATATCCAAGAATTAAATATTGGCCGATTCCTATTGGGTGAACGGGCAGATTTAATTTTTGAGCAAGAATACAATATAAAGTTGAAAGTGAAATTATATTTCCCTTTCGTGAGACTAACAAATTGTTGACCAGGCAGCTCTCAGGAGAATACACATCAGTCAGATTTATATTAAATCTATATATCTCGAAGAATAAATGGTTGATGATCGATATCTTCTCGAGTGAAGTGAGCGAATTATTCAATTCAATCCAAATATCACGAACAATTTTTTCGATGAGGAGTTCAATTTTGTCTGGTAAAAGAGTTGGATGTTGAATCATACTGATCAGAATCCACCCGTCAAGGAGTGTTTTATTCCCGGAGTTGGCCCACCCGGCAGTTTTTTCGACCAATTCTGATAGTTTGAGCTGATTAATGACCAATTCCAGCCGGTCGTGCTGCAACAAGCTGACTGAAGAGCCAAAGGCATGTTCCAGAACAGGTAAAATAGCTGATCCGCTTTCTAGTAATTTATCCCTGACCGCCAGATAAACTACTTCATCATGATCATCAATAAGAGCCAGCAAAGTATCAATATTTACAATCTCTTTCATTCTAGTAAGCTAGCTTATCAAGTATTTTCGTTACAAGTCGCTTCATAACAGGCTTGTAATCAATACTTGCATTCCGTGTTATCCGGTTGGCAATGATAATACAAACTGTAAGTGCCTGATGTCCTAAAAGTTTGCTGAGTCCGTAGATTGCCGAACATTCCATTTCATAATTTGTAATTTTCATCTCACTGAAACGGAAGGATTCAATTTTATCGTTTATTTGACGATCTGCAATATCCAGGCGCAATTCTCTGCCTTGGGGACCATAAAATCCAGGCGCTGAGATTGTAATTCCCGGAATAAACTCATTATCAGTTATTTTATCATAAAGAGCATGGTCACAGTCAACTACATAGGGCGAGGCGAGTATTGGATTCCAATTGGTATGCAACATAAAAGCTTCTTCAAACGGCAGATCAGTAATTTCTTCACGCCTGGCGTAGAAATTCATCAATCCGTCAAATCCGATGGCTTTGCGCGAGACCAGAAATCCATCGACAGGTATTTCTTCCTGTAATGCTCCGGAAGTGCCGATTCTGATGATGTTTAAGCTTGTTAAAGTGGTTTTTATTTTACGTGTTTCGAGATCGATATTCACCAATGCATCTAGTTCATTGATCACAATATCAATATTATCTGTACCGATACCTGTTGACAGAACTGAAATTCTTTTTCCCTTGTAATAACCGGTAACAGTAACAAATTCTCTGTTTTGAGCTCTTACTTCGATCTCATCGAAAAGACTGGCTATCATTTCAACTCTGCCCGGATCCCCAACCAGAATTATATCCCCGGCTATTTGACCCGGCTTAAGGTGTAAATGAAAGATTGACCCGTCGGGATTCAGGATTAATTCGGATGGCGCTATTTGTTTTGTCATTATCAATAATTCTTGTAAAATCAAAGCTATTCAAAAATGAGGACATTACCAAGATAAGGTGAAATTAATTGTTTTTGGTATTTTTGTATAAAATTTAAAATAATGATACAGAGAATTCAAACCGTTTACTTACTAATTGCTGAGATTCTGATCGGAATCCTTTTTTTTGTGCCCTTGGCCGGGATTTCCGGACAAAATGCCAGTATTTATAGATTCGATATCAAAGGATTATCCCTTGACGGGATTCTGAAATCTGATATTGCCTCAGGAAGTATGCCATTAATTTTGGTATGGGCTGCAAGCATGATGCTTATAGTTGTATGCATCTTCATGTATAAAAACCGAAAACAGCAAATAAGGTTTTCAATCATCACGATTTTTATATTGCTTGGCTTTGGCAGTTTGATTTTTTACTCTGTTTTATCGACTGCCACAATTTTATCGGGTGGCCATTCTTTCAGAATTTTCATTGTTTTTCCTGTAATAGCTGCCATTTTAATCTACATGGCCATCAGAGCAATTAGTAAGGACGAAAGGCTGGTAAGGTCGATCGATAGAATAAGATAAAATAAATCAGAACAGTACGGAAAGTTTTTGGCAAACAACAGTCAGAAAATTCTGGTCGTCAATCGTAAACGGGGCAGGGGAGTGTGAGTCGATATCTATTTCTGCCATAAACTGATCTTCTTTGATAATTGGCACCACTATTTCGCTTTGGACATCAATACTGCAAGCAATGTAATTACTTTCCAGACTGACATCCTGAACAATTTTAAGTTTTTTAGTTTCTGCCACTTGTCCGCAAACCCCTTTCCCAACCGGTATGATGGTGTGTTCTGTAGATTTACCGCAAAATGGACCCAACCTCAGAGTTGATGAGGCTTTATCGAGTATATAAAATCCAACCCAGTCGTAGTGATAAACGTTCTTTTTAAGCAGATCGCATGTATTTGAAAGGATATTACTCAACGGATCCCCTGAGTCGATGAAAGAATCTATTTCCACGAGAAGCTGAGAAAAATCTGTATTCATTTTGTATAATATTGGCTTCAAATCGGATGATTAACAAAATACCATTTCATTTTCGTTGGTTATTTTTTCGCAGTAAAGGCACTTCATGGCAATAGGCTTGTCTGAAAGGACTTCGAAGCGTGTAGTAATTTTTTCAGCATTGGTAATGCAACTTGGATTGAAGCATTTCATGATGCCCTTAATTTCATTGGGTATTTCCACAACCTTTTTTTCGATCACTCCATAGTCACGGATGATATTTAATTTTGCGTTGGGCGCGACAAGAGCAATCTTATTAACTTCTTCGTCAGCGAAAAAACGATTGGCTATTTTAATAATCGCTTTGGTTCCCATTGCCTTGCTGTCCAGATTATTGCCGAATGTAACCATCTGATTGCACTCTTCAAGATTTAGAATTTTTATGACCTTAAAAAGTGCTTTTGTTGGGATGTGGTCAATGACAGTACCATCTTTTATGGCACTTACTTTGAGTGATTTTTCCATGACAAATAGATTAAAAAATTATTTAAGGTTCAATAAATGTGAAATTATGGCCATCCTTGTATAAACTCCGTTTTTTGCTTGTGTGAAATAATAAGCTTTGGGATTACTATCGACATCGGTATGGATTTCATTGATCCGGGGCAGCGGATGGAGTATCCTCATGTTTTCTTTTGTCTGTCCGAGCATCTTGTTTCTCAAAATATAGACATTCTTTACTTTTTCGTATTCAACCGGATCGATAAAGCGTTCTTTCTGTACGCGGGTCATATAGATGATGTCAGCCGCATTTATAATATCGGTAAACTCGGTGTGTTCGAAATAACGAATTCCTTTGGATGTAAGATGAATCTTATATTCATTGGGCAAAGCAAGTTCTGGTGGCGCGATGAAATTAAAAATTGGATCTTTAAACTGTAACATGGCCATTAACAGGCTGTGTACTGTACGTCCGTATTTTAAATCACCCACAAGAAAAAGGTTAATATTGTCAAGCGTTCCCTGAGTTTTAATGATGGAATACATGTCGAGCAATGTCTGCGAAGGGTGTTGATTTGCACCATCTCCTGCATTGATAACCGGTACACTCGAAACCTCAGCCGCATATCGCGCACTTCCTTCCAAAGGATGTCGCATAATTATCATGTCGGCATAATTACTCACCATTTTAATAGTATCGTGCAAGGTTTCGCCTTTCGATACGCTCGATGAGGACGAATCAGAAAAGCCGATAATTTTACCACCCAAACGGTTTATGGCAGTCTCGAAACTTAATCTTGTTCTCGTGGATGGCTCAAAGAAAAGTGTTGCTATAACTTTTCCCTGAAGCAGGTTTTGATTGGGATTAGCCTCAAAATCTTCGGCCAGACGCATAATTTTGAGGTACTCTTCTTTTGTGAAGTCAGTAATCGATATCAGGCTTTTTGTTCCCATATAGTTTTTATTAGCGATGATTACAAAAATATAAAATTCAGCAGTTCTCCGCAGAGAACTTTTTATTGGTTATTACCTGTAATTGAAAACGTAAGCATGTTGATTTTTTCAAGTTTCCCAATAACGACCTCTGTAAGTTGTTTTCTGACTATGACTTTCGCCCTGCAAGTAAGGTCAAAATGACTCTCTTTCATCTCAAGTTGAAATTCTTTCAAAACCATCATAAATTCGTTCATAGCCAGATAATCAAAATTTACTTCAATCGAGGTTTCAATTATCTTTTCAACAACCGCAGCATTGCCTAAAACATTAGATGCAGCTTGTTTATATGCATTTATTAAGCCACTGGTTCCAAGCAGGATACCTCCAAAATACCTAACCACTACCACCAAAATATTGGTCAGCCCGTGATGTTGAATTTGACCGAATATCGGTCTTCCTGCAGTTCCTGATGGTTCGCCATCATCGTTTATTCTGAATACCTGATGATCGGATCCAAGGCGCCAGGCAAAACAGTGGTGACGGGCGCTGTGGTGTTCTTTTTTAAGTTTGGCAACTATCTCCTTGATTTGTAATTCGTTAGAAACAGGAAAGGCATAAGCGATAAATTTGCTCCCTTTCTCTTTATAGAGTCCTTCTGCCGTTAATTCAATTGTTTTATAGGTATCTGAGTATTCCATTAACGAAAATCTTACCGGCATTTTTCATCACCGAAGTAATCAATAATTGAAACCAAAAAAAAGCAGACATTAAAGTCTGCTTCGAATCTATAAAATTTAGTATTTCAGTCTGTTTTCTATTTCGTCAAGGTAGACCTTGAAATTTTTATCGGTATCTTTCAGATTGGCAACTGTTCGGCATGCATGTAATACGGTGGCGTGATCTTTGCCACCAATTTGAGAACCGATAGAAGCAAGCGATGATTTTGTCATGCTTTTCGAAAAATACATAGCGATCTGTCTGGCTTGAACAGTTTCTCTTTTACGGGTCTTAACTCCAAGTGAATCAATAGGAAGATTAAAATAATCACAAACAGTTTTGGCAATATAATCAATGGTAATTTCTCTTACAGAGCATTTTACCAGTTTATTGATCATTTTAATGGCCAAATCGATATTTATTTCTTTCCTGTTCAATGTTGCCTGTGCAAGCAATGAAATCAATGCGCCTTCCAGCTCACGGACATTGCTGTTAATGTGAGATGCAATGTATTCAAGTACTTCCTCCGGAATTTCAATTCCATCTTTGTAGATTTTCTTCCTTAGAATATTCATCCGGGTTTCAAAGTCAGGGATCTGCAGATCTGCAGTAAGTCCCCATTTAAACCTGGAAAGTAATCTTTGTTCAAGTCCTTTCAATTCGATAGGTGGCTTATCGGAAGTAAGAATAAGCTGTTTACCCGTTTGATGTAAGTGGTTGAAAATATGAAAAAAAGTTTCCTGAGTTTTCTCTTTACCTGCAAATTCATGAACATCATCGATAATTAACACATCAATCATCTGGTAGAAATGAAGAAAGTCATTCCTGTTATTATTCCGGATTGCTTCAGTAAATTGAGTTTGGAATTTATTTGCGTTGACATACAACACAATTTTTTCAGGGAAACGCTCTTTTACTTCAATCCCGATTGCCTGAGCAAGGTGTGTTTTACCCAATCCCGAATTACCGTACAGCATCAGTGGATTGAAAGCTGTTCCCCCGGGCTTTTGTGCCACTGCATAACTTGCACTTCGGGCAAGTCTGTTACATTCGCCTTCTACAAAATTTTCAAACGTATTATCTTGTTTTAGTTGAGGATCGATATTTAATTTTTGAATACCCGGAATTACAAAAGGATTCTTAATCGCATTCTCATCATGGAAAGAAGAGGTTGTAACTGGTCTGTTCTTAAGGTTATTGTTTTGATTTGCAGGTAGTTTAACTGTATATGGTTTGTTGTTGCCGTTGAGATTATTGTCTACGACCACACTATACTCAAGTTTAGCTCCGACGCCGAGCTCTTTTCTTAGTGTTTTTCTGAGTATATCAATGTATTGTTCTTCCAGGTACTCGTAAAAAAACGGACTTGGAACCTGAATAGTAAGAATATCGTTATCCAGTTTAATTGGAACGATTGGTTCAAACCAGGTTCTGTAACTTATAAAGGGTACATTATCCTTGATTATTCTTAGACAATTATCCCAGATATTATTGTGATCTTTATTCATTTAGGATGTAGGAGCATAAATAATTTTACTTCAATTCTGATGATTAGGTCGCAAAGATGAGTATAATTTAGTCAGAAAAAAATTGGTTTTTATGGTGCATATTTCTATGATTTTAATTTTCAGTTTATTAGGATTTAAATTATTTTGGAAAAATGCAACATTTTCATTGTCAAATAGTTACGGTAAATGTTGTCGCAAACCTTTGATTCATTGTATTTTGCAGATAAATTTATTATGATAAAATTAGTTTGAATTTAAATTTCCGAATAATAAAAAAAAAACAATAATATTCCTTTTTCGGGTGCTCTAAAAGTAAATAAAAAAGAATTCAAAAAAACTATTTTTCAAATGATTTTATTGCATTTTTCAAACTTATTTCTTTTCCATTTTTGTAGGCTTTTAAAAATGCCTCAGGAAAAGCACTTTGAGCCTTATTTAGAACGATTCTAACTTCATCGTACGAAGATTTCGGAGCAGAATAATACTCATACCGGTTTCCCGACTTTATTTCGGAAACCTCTTCAAACCCTTTAAACAATTGGGAAGACAGGCTCACTGGTGAAGGGGAGGAGAATAATAGAACTCTAAATAAAATATTGTCGGTAATTTGGTTATTTATTTCTGTTGACGATTTTGAATCTTTGCTAAAATCGATCGCTGAGAAATGGACATAACGCTTTGGATTTTGGCGGAAATCGACCAATAACCGATTGAGGTTTGAGCTTGTTGAACTGAGATTTTGATAAAGTTTTGGATCATTAACCAGCAGACCTAGTGTACCATTAGCGGTATCAATCTTGCTTAAAATAGTTTGTAGATAGGCAACGGAGCCGTCCAGATGTCCTACCGTTTTATTTAGCTGTAGCTTTGTAATCGAATCGCTGAAAGTCGAGAAATTATTCATGATATGCCCCAGCTTTCCGGAATTATTTTTCAAATTACCTGTAATATCGCTCAGATTTGAAATAGTTGATGCGAGATTTTTCTTTTGGCCTGTAATTACATCGTTAAGATTACCCGATATATTTTCAAGATTTTTCATTGTAAGATTGATCTGTCTCAGGCTTTCCGAAATATTGTGCTGGGCTTCACTATTGATAATCTTCGAGGCAACAGTCACAATTGAATCAAGATTTTCTATCAGTCTTTCTGCCTTAGCTTTCAAGGGTGCAATTTGCTCATTTACCTGTTGCATAAGATCAGCATCCATTTGGGTGGCAAGTGTGTCATTTGCTTGTAAAAATGTATCTGATTTTCCCAGATTGATTTTAACAACCTTTGAACCAAGTAGATCGCTGCTGGCAATTTGCGCAGTTGTACCAGATGGAAGCGGAAAATTATTGTGAAGCGCTATTTTAACAATCAAATCGCCTGATAAGTCTTCGGCAAAATAGATCTCTCTGACATATCCTATTTTTAACCCGTTCAATGTAACGATGGTTGTTGCTGTAAGTCCGCCCACATTTTGATAGCGTGCGTAAAAGACTTTTTCTGTTCTGAAAATATCCCTTCCCTTTAAAAAGTTGATTCCCCATATTAACAATGTGAGGCAGAGAACAACCAAAATTCCAATTTTCGATGTTTTTGTGAGCTTCATTTTAGGACGGTTTCAAATTATTTGCGAAAATACGCATGATTAAGCTTTTAAAAAAGTACAAAACGACTTACTTCCCATTTAACGCTTCTTTAATCGGAATCGGCTGGCCGTTTTTGAAAGCGATAATAAAGGCATCCGGTATTTTTTTCCGAATTACCGAAAGTGAGTCTTTCGTCGTTGCAAGTGATTTGTTTTCAATACAATAATACTTATAGGTTCCGTTGACATTGAATTCTAAAATGTTTCCGATTCCTTTAAATATTTTGGATTTTAGAGAAAGCTTTTTGGGCGAGGCTGAAAGTTGTATCGCGAAAGTAATTCCTGTCTCCTTTCTAACTTGTCCCTGAAGTTCCTTCTTTGATGGTCTGATCTGCGCGTTAACTGCCTCTTTATCTGCTGTTTTATCCTCGTTTTGCTTGGATGTATGAGTTTGGATGCGAGTTTCTTTTGGTATCGCGGCAGTTTTCTGCTCCGAGGTAACTGGATTAATAACCTCAGCCGGTTCTTTATTCAATTCTCTCGTAGCGAGATTTAACCGGGTCTCAAATTTCTCCTTATACGATTTAAAAGAGTTGAAGATTGATGATGCCAGGGTCTCTTTTCCTTCTTCTGACATCAGATATTTAGCCTCAGAAGGATTACTGAGGTATCCTGTCTCGATCAGTACACCCGGCATGGCGGTTTCCCGCAATACCAGAAAGCCCGCTTGTCTCACATCTCTGCTGGCTCTCTGAGCACGTTTACGAAATGAATCCTGTAGAATTCCCGCAAATGCTAAGCTCTGTTCAATATGGGTATCCTGAATAAGTTCAAACATAATATACGATTCGGATAAATTAGGATCGAAACCTTCGTAACGGGTGGTATAGTCATTTTCGAGTAAAATAACACTGTTCTCTTTCTTTGCCACGTTAAGGTTATCTTCAGTGCGATGTAGCCCCAGCACATAGCTTTCGGTACCCTTAATTGCAGGAGTGCTGCAGTAGTTGGCATGAATAGAGATAAAAAGATCAGCATTGTTTTTATTTGCGATGACAGATCTTTCGAAAAGGGGAACAAATACATCCGTACTACGCGTATAAATTACTTTCACGCCGGGTAATTTCGCCTTGATCGTATTGCCAAGACGTAACGCAATGGCAAGGACGATATCTTTTTCGCGGGCTTTACCCACAATCGCTCCTGGATCTTTACCTCCGTGACCGGCATCAATCACGACTGTTTCCAGTCCTTTTGATTCCTTGTTTTTGCCCATTAATGGGTTGGTAATCAATGCAATTACGATCAATATAAGCAGGCGGCAGGCGAGAAGCAGGCAACATGCCCTATATGTTAATCTTTTCTCCATTTCAAATTTAATTACCACTGATTGTTGAATACAAAAATACGAGATTAAATTATTTTTTAGGGTTGTAAGTTTCTCTAATTGGATTTTTTACTTTTGCCATATGCAATTATTGCATATATGTTAGATTTTACCTGATTTAATAAAGTTTTGAGCAAATTGCGATTCTTATCTTTATTTGGAGTGATCCTTTTCCTTTTACAGGGAACTGTTTTTGGGCAAAAACCTAAAAATAACAGGAATATTACCACTGAAAATCAGAAGGCTCTGAATCTGGAACGACAAAATAAACGTTCTTCGGCAATGAAGGACAGTATTCTTTTGGCAAAAAAAGACACTGTTGCTGCCGATTCTCTTAAATCCGATGAGACAGCCGGCTTCGACGCAGAAGTAGAATACACAGCTGATGGCTATATCACACTCGTACAGAACAGTTCCGGAAACAAAATCTTCATGTATAAGAATGCGTTGGTGAAATATAAAGATATTGAACTAAAAGCAGACTACATTGAATTGAACAGAGACAGCAACCTGATTTATGCTGTTGGTAAACCCGATTCTACAGGTAAGATTGCAGGAAAACCGATCTTCACTCAAGGTGGCCAAAAGTTTGAAGCTGATGAAGTGCGGTACAATTTTAAAACAAAAAAGGGAATCGTAACAGGAGTTGTCACTGAGCAGGAAGGTGGTTTTGTGCATAGTGCCAAAACAAAACTGATCAACGATTCAACTTATTGTCTGCGTAATGGCAAATACACCACCTGTAACGCCGAACATCCTCATTTTTGGCTTGAGATGACAAAGGCGAAAGTGTTGTCAAATAAAAAAATAGTGACAGGACCTGCCTATCTTGTCATCGAAGATTTGCCTCTTTATTTTGTTTTTATTCCATTTGGGTTTTTCCCAAATTCCCCCAAATACTCCTCCGGATTATTAATGCCTTCGTATGGTGATGAAATTAACCGCGGATTCTTCCTGCGCGATTTTGGTTATTACTATGCCGCAAACGATTATTTCGATGCTTCGGTAAAAGGCGACCTTTACTCTAAAGGTTCCAGAGGGATTAAATTACATACCAATTACCGCCTCCGCTATAAGTTTAGCGGCTCCTTTGACCTTAAGTATTATAAAAATGTGTTTGGAGATAAAGGGTTACCTGATTACAGGACTCAAAACGATTTTGCAATTACATGGAGTCATTCGATGGATGCCAAATCAAGTCCCAGTCAAACTTTTAGTGCAAGCGTGAATTTCTCGACAAGCTCATTCGACCAGAATAATTCATATACCACTGAAAATTACCTTACAAATACCAAGCAGTCAAGCATCTCTTACACAAAGCGGTGGGAAAATACGCCATTTACCCTCTCAGGAAATATGCGCCATTCTCAGAATAGCCGCGATACAACTATAAGTCTGACACTGCCTCAGCTAACATTTAATATGTCGAGGATCTATCCTTTCAAAGCAAAAAGCAGATCGGGGAAAGAAAAATGGTACGAAAAAATTGGACTAAGTTATTCGATGGATATGCAAAATATGATCGATACCAAGGAAAACAAATTGCTCGGCTCGTCACTTATTTCAGACTGGAAAAATGGTGTCAAACACACTATTCCTGTTAGTACCTCTTTCAAATTGCTGAAATATATTACCATAAGCCCGTCATTTAATTATGGCGAACGGTGGTATACGCAGCAAATCCGTAAAAATTATAATGAATCAACTAAAATGGTTGAAGTTGCTGATACGCTCTACGGATTTACACGTAATTATGATTATTCTTTCAGCGTAGGCGCTTCAACAAAGGTTTACGGAAATTTTCTGCCTTTGAATCCTAAATCAAAAATCAAAGGAATCAGGCATGTTATGACCCCAAGCATCAGCTTTAATCTTAAACCGGATTTTAGTAATTCTTCGTTTGGAATGTACGAAACCATCGAATATTTTGATGAAAAAGGAAATCCTGTCAGTTATCGTTATCCATATCATGAAGGTACAATCTACGGAACTTCAAGTGCAGGTCAGTCAGGTTCTATTGGATTCAATCTTAATAATACATTGGAGATGAAGCGGTTGAACACAAAGGACACCACTTCGAAAGAAGCTTTTACTAAAATTAAACTTCTTGATCAGTTATCAATCAGCGGATCCTACAATCTTGCTGCCGATTCATTAAATCTTTCAAATTTCAATGTTACAGCCCGGACCAAGGTTGCAGGAGTCGACCTGAATTTTGGAGCAATCCTCGATCCTTATGCCATGCAGGACGGACACCTGATTAACCAGTTTCAGTTTTCGAAAAACGGCCAGCTGGCAAGATTAACCAGCGCCAATATGTCCTTCGGTCTTTCTTTCAAATCAAATAAGGGAAAAGAGAAAGAAAAAGAAGAGGAGAAATTGACCCCTGAACAAAAGAATGAACTGGAACAGAAAAAATTGCGGCAGAAAACAGGAGATATCCCCGAATATGCCGACTTCAGCGTTCCATGGGATCTTTCTTTCAACTATAGCTTTCGGTACAATAAACCTGACCCTTCAAAATCTACTATAATTACCCAGACTGTTGATTTTAATGGGAATATTAGCATGACTAAACAGTGGAAAATTGGTTTCTCATCAGGGCTTGATGTCCAGAAACTTCAGGTTACTTTCACACAATTCAATATCTTCAGGGACTTGCATTGTATGCAAATGTCATTAAATCTGGTTCCTTTTGGATATCGGCAGAGTTATAGCTTTACCATCAGGGCTACTTCAACATTATTGCAGGATCTGAAATTAAGCAAACGGCAAAGTTATTATGACAATGGTAGTTACTAAGTAATTATCAATGAATAATCACTTAAATAAATTTGCTTTTATAAAAACAGCTCACACCATTCATTAAAGCGCAGCAAATTTTTCTCTCCAAATTTTTGCATTGACTTTCTGATTTCATTCACCGGTTTTTCATGAAACAAATCACCGCTTTTGGAGAAAAATTTATCTGCAAAACAAACGATCTGCTCTTCAACTGATACCGGCACGAAATCGCGAAGTGGCAAAGGCAGTTTTTGAGCTATAATTTCCTCCATCGTAATCCCAGCCCCTGTATGCCGTTCACAAACCAGTGCATGCTCAGGATGTCCCTCTTTAGCAAGCAGTTCGCTGCCTAAGTAGCCATGACAGAGGTATGGGTACTCTCCAAAACAAAATAATGAAGGAGCGTTTGTTTTGAAAATTCCAATGTCGTGAAGCATCGCTGATTCCTCAAGGAAAGTGAGATCAGGCAGGAATTCTTTGTGGTTTTGCGCAATTTTCAAGGCTTTTTCTGTGACCAGATTACTGTGACAAACCAAAATTTTATAGGCTTTAGAATTTGGTCTGTAGTACTTTGAGATAATATCCAATGGTTTCATTTGTGAACGCTTTTATTTTAAATGGTCTGATGAAATAGAAGATCCGGGAACCTGATTCCCATGTTTAAATTTTTACTTCGGATTTGGGATTTCTCAATCATGGCTATTTCAAGGATCCACAATTTCCAGTAAAATTAGCCTTTTTGACGAATGGATTTGCGAATAAACCAGATTAATAGACAGAAAAATAAGATTTGTTAAATTATTTTATCAATAATATACCGACAAATGGCTCATTAAAGCTAATTTTAACCCCAATCTTGAATGTAGTATAATGAGTCAAATAATTGAATCTGCTCCCCGCGTTTTCCGCAAAGGGGTGGAATACCTGAAAAAAGGGAATGCTGATAAAGGTGTAAAAAGGATAACGTCTTCTCATAAGGATGGCTATCAGCCTGCAATGGTATTTCTCGATATCTATCGAAGCAATAACAACATTGATGAGGTAATCAGCATTTTTGAAACACTGATGGACAAGGGCTTTTCTGAAGCCGCCTTGGCGATCGGCAGGCTTTATTATACTGGAAATGATCGGATACTTTCAGCTGAAGAGTCAGTGAAATGGTTTCTTGAATCCGCCCGGGATGGAGGGGCAGCCGCATGCAGCTATATCGGCGAGATGCGCGAAAACGGGAATGGTCTTGCTGTAGATATGAAAAAAGCTTTTGAGTGGTACGAACGTGGTGCCCAGAGAGGTGATATAGTGGCTAAATATAATATCGGCCGGTTATTGGAAACAGGCGATGGCGGATATAAAGATTTAAACGAAGCTGTTGATAATTGGTACGAATCGGCCAAAGGAGGTTACGCACCTGCCATGTTTAAGGTGGGAGAAATATTCGAAAAAGGACTTACTGTTCCTGTGAAGTTGACAAAAGCTTTCGACTGGTATTTAAAATCAGCAAATGGTGGCTTTGATCTGGCTTATGAAAAGGTCGGGCGTCTTTTGTTCGAAGGTAATGGAACCGAAAAAAATGCGGAAGAGGCCTTCGAATGGTTCTCGAAAATAGAAGGAAACGTATCAGCTGAAGTGGCGCTTATTCTTGGTAAAATGTATCTGAGAGGGCATGGGCCTGCCAAAGATTTCAGTAAAGCCAAGGAATATCTTCAACAAGCTGCTCATGCTGATTATGTTGAAGCGATCTTTTTGATGGGAAGATTGTTGGACGAAATGGATGATCCTGAGGCCTACGACTGGTATCATCGTGCAGCTGATAAAGGAAGCGCCGATGCCCAGGACGCACTTGCCGGATATTATTTGAAAAAATCGGATCAGGAGGGGATTGACTGGTTAAAAAAGGCAGCTGAGAATGGAAATTCTGAGGCCATGTTTCGGCTTGCTCAGAAATATGAAATCGGCGAAGAGGTGGAATCAAACCATAAAACATCGGTTGATTATTACAAACGGTCTGCAGATAAAGGTATAATAGAAGCGCAGTTTAAATATGCCAGTATTCTTTTGGCAGGCGAGATGACATCCAAAGATAATCAATCGGCTGCTGATTATTTCAACCGTGCTGCAGAAGCCGGGCATGCCAGAGCCGCTTATATGCTGGGAATTATTCATGAGAAAAGTCTGAGCTATTGGTCTGAAAAGGAAAAAGCTTTCGATTGGTTTTTTAAAGCAGCCGAAATGGGTGTTCCTGGTGCTATGTTCAGGGTCGGTGTCTATTTCGAAAACGGAATGACCAAAGAACAAAATCCGGACGAAGCTTTTAAATGGTATCAGAAAGCCGCAAATGCAGGCTATCCTAAGGCCGTTTTTAATCTTGGCGTAATGTATGAATCAGGAAAAGGTATCAGTCAGAACATGAGATTGGCGGTACTGCAGTACGAAATGGCTGCAGATCTTGGTGTAGCGGAGGCAATGAACAATCTTGGAAACGCATACCATCAGGGGAAAGGAACAGATGCAAATCCCTCTGAAGCAATGAAATGGTACGGGAAAGCCGACAAAGCCGGGTTTTTTCTTGGCACCTACAATCTCGGGGTGCTGCACTATTTTGGTGATGCGGGAGAGAAAGATTATGGCATGGCTTTCGAATGTTTTAAAAAAGCTTCCGATGCGGGTTATGCTCAGGCTCAGTACAATCTGGCCGGAATGTACTATTTTGGAGAAGGAACCGACAAAGATGTAAATGAAGCATTCAATTATTACTCAAAAGCCGCTGAGAATGGTTTTACCGATGCCTGGAAGAACCTGGGAGAGATGTACCTGAACGGTGAAGGAGTTCAGAAAAATATAGAAAAAGCAATCCTAAGTTATGAAAAGGCAGCTGATAACAGCGACGATGAGGCCCGGTATGAATTGGGCAGGCTGTTATATGCAACCAAAGGATATCAGGATTTCACGAAAGCTTTTACTTATCTTAAAGCTGCTGCTGAAAACAACTATACACCCGCATATAATCTTCTTGCAGTATTGCTGGTTTCAAAGAAGTTTTCCAACCGGGATCCGTTAGCCGCATGGGAGTGGCTGGAAAAAGGAACAGCCGAGGGAACCCGATTTGCAAAATTGAATATGGCCACCTATCTGAAACGAGGTGAGAACGGAACGATAGACTATCAAAAAGCTTACGAAATACTCGAAGCACTGGTAGAGTCCGATCAGGATGAGATTGCAGCTTATTTGCTTGCTTTGCTGGTATTATCGGGTGAATGCGATGTGAAAAATCAGACTATCGCTCATCAGTACCTTCAATTATCGGCAGAGAAAGGATGGCAGCCCGCAGCAAAATTATTGGATAATAACGATTTATTCACCGGTTCTGCCGTCTTGAATTTTTGGGAAGACTACATGCTGGAAGATCAGGATGAGTAAACATATTTATTTCAGTGTATTTAATTTAAGATTTTATATTTTGCAACTTACTGTAAATCAAACAATTAATTCTTTTGTCCTATGAAACTTAAATCAGCTTTTGTATTCCTTCTTTT
The DNA here is from genome assembly GCA_037133495.1 of Mariniphaga sp. Lineage (GTDB taxonomy): Bacteria > Bacteroidota > Bacteroidia > Bacteroidales > Prolixibacteraceae > JAAFHB01. The sequence continues at coordinate 22,047 of JBAXOA010000058.1, forward strand.
CACCGCACTCTTTTTATCAGGAGTAAATGCTCAGACCTCAAAGCAAGGCAAAATATTACGCCATGTTGTTATGTTTAAGTTCTCGGCGAGTGCCACACCAGCCGGTGTTCAGAAAATTGAGGCAGCATTTACAGCACTTCCACAAAAAATTAAAGAGATTAAAAGTCTGGAATGGGGAATTAATTCAAGTCCGGAAAAATTAAATCAGGGCATGACACACTGTTTTATTTTGACCTTTACTTCGGATAAGGATCGTGATGACTATCTCATTCATCCGGCTCATCAGGCATTCGGGAAAAGTCTGGGTTCCGATGTCGAAAAAGTGACGGTAGTCGATTTTTGGGCAAAATAGCAACTGAGTTCGGAATAGAATACCGATTGATTTGGAAAGGATTTAAGAAATTGAGAAATGGGAACCTACGTAGACAATAATTTGATTAAGGATGAGCATGTTGAGTTTGAAACGACTTATCATTGGATTATCTTTTGTAACCTGAGAGCAATATTTACATTATTTATCGCTCCGCTGTTAGACCGGTACACCGACGAATTTGCAGTAACAAACAGACGTGTTATTGTAAAGACCGGTCTGATTAGCAGAAGGACACTTGAGATGAATCTGAGCAAGATAGAGAGCGTAAATGTTGACCAAAGTATTTTCGGCAGAATACTTGGCTACGGAACAATCACCATTATCGGTACCGGCGGAACAAGAGAATCTTTTCCGGATATTTCGGATCCGTTAAAATTCAGAAAGAAATTTCAGGAACTTTCATAATAAACCTTTGAACGTCGAAATAGACTAAACTAACGCGTATAATAAACTCTTCACCGGATTTATTTTACAATTGTGAGAAAATCAAAATGATATGAAGTATTACCTGGGTATTGAAATTGGCGGGACAAAATTTCAGGCTGTTATTGGCAATTCAAATGCGAAAATCATAGACCGCTATCGTACTAATGTCGATAAATCTCTTGGTGCAAAGGGTATTAAAGATGAAATAAAGAAAGCTCTTATTTACTTTAATAAATATAATCCGGTGTCTGTCGGATTGGGTTTTGGAGGACCTGTCGACTTCAGGAAAGGGAAAATTTGCACTTCTCATCAAATTGATGGATGGAACAATTTTCCTATGGCTTCGTGGTTAAGTAAAATTTCCGGGTTGCCGGTCCGGGTCGATAACGATGCCAATACTGCCGCATTGGCTGAGGCACTGAAAGGTGGCGGTAAAAATAATGAACATGTTTTCTTTGTTACTTTAGGTAGCGGAATGGGTGGAGGAATGGTTTTGAACGGAGAGATCTATCATGGAGAAAAACCCGGTGAGGCCGAGATCGGAATGATGCCTTTTGACCGCGATATGAATACTATGGAATCTCAGTGCTGCGGTTGGAGCGTCGATCTTAAAATCCGAAATTATGTAAAAGAGAATCCTAAAAGTATTCTGAACCAGCTCACGAATGGAATGAACGGTGGTGAGGCGAAATATCTGATTAAGGCTGTTCTCGAAGGCGATAACGGAGCAACCGGAATACTAAATGAAACAGCTGATAACATCGCATTTGCCCTGTCCTATGCAGTGCTCCTTTTCCACCCTGAAATTATAATCATCGGGGGAGGACTTTCTCTGATGGGCGAACCACTGTTTGAACGAATCAATAAACTGTTGCCAAAGTACATAATGCAGGCATTCCATCCGGTTCCCAAAGTGAAAATTGCGAAACTGGGTGAAGACGTTGTTTGCATTGGGGCATTGCTGCTGGCGATGCAAGCTGAAAAATCAGCAAATAAATTTGAATTGTGAACCTTAATCAATTTATAATGGAGAATTGGATGAAGAATTATGTTGATAAGCTGAGCCATACACTTGAAAGTATGCCTTTTGATAAAATCAACGATATTATTAAAATCCTTGCAAAAGCGAACAAGGAAGACCGGCAGATTTTCGTTTTCGGGAATGGTGGCAGCGCGGCGACTTCCTCTCATTTTGTTACCGATCTGGGAAAAGGAGCATCCGACAAACTCAATAAAAGGTTTCATTGTATGTCGCTGAATGACAATACAGCATGGATTACCGCTTTGGGAAACGATTATTCATACGATGATGTCTACCTTCATCAGTTGAAAAATTTTGCAAAGCCGGGTGATGTAGTCATGACGATGAGTGTGAGTGGCAGCTCCCCTAATCTGGTAAAGGCATTTGAATGGGCGAAAGCAAATGGAATGCAAACAATCGCTCTGGTTGGAGGTAAAATGGGGAAACTTACCACAATTGCAGACCATGTTGTTGTAATTGATTCCGAACATTATGGCATTGTAGAGGATGCGCATATGGTTATTGCTCACCTTCTTGGTTATGCACTTATGGAACATCCCGAACTAATTCAATAAAACTAAAACTAATATGAAAAAAATGATTGCGATTGTGGCGCTAATGGCTGTATTCACACTGGCTATTTGCTTTATTATTCTTGGTTCCATCTCGGGTGAGTTAATGGCCGGATTGAATATTGATGCCGGCCAATTTGGCACGCTTGTTATGGGTCTGTTTTTGACAAGTTGTATCGTTCAACTTTTTATAGGCCCCCTGGTTGATAAAATAGGCTATAAACCGGTTGCAATTCTTGGCTTTATGGTAACGGCGCTAAGTATGTTCCTTCTTGCTTTTGCCTCGGACTTTTCGCTTGCACTGGTAGCATGCATCTTTTTAGGCATAGGAGCCATGTCGTTAAATACCGTTGGCAACACACTTATTCCGATTGTGCTTTTTGAAGGTAAGGATCAAGCCCGCGCCAGTAGTTTTGGAACTGCATTTTTTGGACTTGGCTATGTCATTACGCCATTGCTTATTGTATTTATTATGAAGACAATGGGTTTGGGCTATTCTGCTGCATTGATCATTATCGGCATATTATCACTTATTTTTATGGCTGTTGCGCTCAGAACGAGCTTTCCGCAGGTTGCCACCGGCTATCAATTTTCAATGGCTTTTAAAGTGATTCTTAAACCCGCTGTTATAGTGGCAGCGCTCGCCTTATTCTGCTATACATCGCTGGAGACAACTATGGGAATGTGGATCAAAAATCTTATGGAAGAGCTTTATGGCGGGAGATCAAATCCTTCTGCATCTACCAATGCCGGTCTTGTACTGAGTTTGTTTGGATTATCCATGACGGCAGGCCGTTTTTTATCCTCCGGCATAAAAAATTTAACTGCCATTGGTCCAAAGGTGATTTCTGTAATGTCAATTCTGGCAGTTCTGGCTATTTCTCTGATGATTGTCGCTAAGAGTCCGGGAATGGGAATTGTCGCGGTTATCCTTGTTGGTTTTGCTTTTGCGCCAATCTTTCCGACTATTATTGGAGTCACATTCGCCAAGTTTGATCCAAGTCTTTATGGAAGTATCTTTGGTATAATTTTTTCAGTCGGGTTGTTAGGCGGCACATTTATTCCAAAGTATATCGGCAATCTGAGTGTAGGTTCTTCCATACAGCAAAGTTTGCCAATTGCAGTGGTCATGGCATTGATATTACTGGTTATTTCATTTTTTATTGGCCGGATTGGCAAACCAAAAGTATAGCGGCTGATCATTAAATACTTAACCAGGTTGAGTACAACAATAAATTAGTTTTTCAGAAACTTATTGCTGATATTTGTGGTTAAACTATTGGAAGGCTGGAGCAATATCCTTTAAGGACTCTGACAGCCAGACAAAATCGAAAACTTTTCTGAACAAATAAATAATTTTCCAGTTATGAAGAGACCTGCTTTTTCAGCTTCGCGCCGTAAGTTTTTACAAACCTCCGTAACCGCTGCAATTGC
>JBAXOA010000059.1:0-25819 GCA_037133495.1 Mariniphaga sp.
GCCATCTTAGTTGATTTGCCTAGTTCTACCCGCACTTCATCACTGACACAATTGATGATGTTAGGCCGCTTCGGATTAGCCTCTTTTGCAGTATTAATGGTATTAAAAGTGAAAATCTCATTGTCCATCGCTTTCCTGTAATATGCAGCAACTTTCGACGAGCCATAAACAATTGGCGTACACATTTCTAAAATTCTGCTGTCAGCTAAAGCTTTTATAATTATTTCGTAGCCTATTCCATTAATATCGCCATGGGTGATTCCCACCTTAATTTTATGTTGCTCCATTCCAAGCCTTTTAGTAGTTAATTTCAACCGCATTATTGCACGGTTGATTGGTCAAATATAAGGTTTTATTTGACAATACCCGACAGAATTTCAGTCAAAACCAGATGTCTGGGTCAAGGTGGCCTCATTTTAACAATTCACTCCTTTATGTCACCTGTATAAATTGTTCACGACAAGTTCTTTAGAAAATCGATGAGCAATCTTACCCCTGTCGCGGTTCCCCCTTTGGTCCGATACTGATCACGGGAACTTAAGAATGCAGGTCCGGCAATATCGAGGTGTATCCATGGGTAATCAACGAAATTTTCAAGAAACTTGCCCGCCGTTATTGCTCCGGCCTCGCGCCCCCCGATATTTTTCATATCTGCAATATCCGATTTTATCGAATCTCCGTATTCTTCCCAAAGCGGAAACTCAACAATGCGTTCATAGACATTTTCACCTGAGCGCTTTAAGCCGGAAAATGTTTGCTCTCCGGCATTTCCCATGCCAACTATTCCCTGATGACCGATTGCCATTGCCGCAGCACCTGTGAGTGTGGCAACGTCGATTACTAATTCGGGGTGATATTCCTTAGCAAAGCTCAGTGCATCAGCTAGTAGCAGCCTCCCTTCCGCGTCTGTGTTCAACACCTCTACCGTATGTCCGCTATGCATGTAAATCACGTCTCCGGGAGCATAGGCATTTCCGTCGGGACGATTATCTGTCGATGGAATTAAAGCAATGATATGAAGCGGTAACCGGCATTTTGCTGCAAAATAGATCACAGAAGCAACGACAGCGCCACCGGCCATATCACATTTCATATAATCCATCGAATCTTTGGTGGGTTTTAAGCTCAGTCCTCCGGTATCAAAAACAACGCCCTTTCCAACCAAAATAATTGGTTTGGAGTTCTTTGCGTTAGCTGGCTCCCATTTCAGTACCGAGAAGGTCGGCGGATCTATACTTCCTTTATTGACAGCGAGTAAGCCTCCCATTTTTAGAGATTCAATTTTGTCTTTATGAAAAATTTCTGTTGTATAACCTGCGATCTTTCCCATCGACTCAAACTGCTCAGAAAGTCTGACTGCATTTAAATGAGAGGCCGGTTCATTAACAAGGTCTCGTGCCAAAAATACAGCTTCAACGGATGCCGCCAGATGAGCAATCTCAATATCCGAAACTAAAGTTCCCGCAAAGCTGATTTTTTGAAGACTCCATTTTTTCTTCGAAGTCGCTGAGCGATACTTTGAAAACTGGTAGCTGCCTAATGCGATACCTTCTGCAAGTGCAATGGCTGCCTCGGCTCCGGCCGCTGGGATGTGGATATCAATTTCATTAATTTTTTCTTTGTGTAAAATTCCGGATATTTTATTTCCTCTGCTTCTGCATTTTTCCAAAAATCCGCCATTTATTTTTAAAGGGTCAGCAAAAGCAACAAAAACTAACTCCCTGTAACGGTTTAAAACTACGAGTTCATTATCCTCCAGTTGGTTACGGACATAGGTGGTTTCTTCATCACTCAGAGGTATTCCGCCAAAACCCGTGCGATCTGTTATCAGGTATACTTTGGCAAAAGATTCTCCTTCTTCAGTTATAATGAATTTAATTTCCATTTCAGATAATTTAATTTGTTGTTTTCAAGTCTGGATCCGCCAAATGACGATGGTTCAAAATTACTACCTTTATCGCAAATTTTTATGGTATGAATTTCGATCGGATTTATGAACGCGCACTAAGCCTTGAACCACTTTCTTTAGAGGAAGGATTAATTCTTTACGAGCAGGCGCCAACGTCAGAGTTAATGGAAATTGCATGGCAGGTGAGACAAAAGTTTCATCCGGGAAATACCGTTACCTGGATGATAGACCGTAATATAAACATTACAAATATCTGTATATCAGGGTGTAAATTTTGTAATTTTCACCGTAAGATCAATGAAGCAGAGACTTATACCACCACTTTTGAGGATTATAGAACTAAAATAGAGGCGATGTTGCAATTGGGCGGAAACCAATTACTTATTCAGGGAGGCATGCACCCCGGATATGGACTGGCTTTCTACAGTGACCTCTTTTCCCGTTTGAAAAGTGAGTATCCTGAAGTCAGATTACACGCTCTGGGGCCTCCTGAAATTGTCCATATTGCCCGTAAAGAGAGGATGTCGTACCGCGAAATTCTAGAAAAACTGATCGCTTCGGGACTTGATAGTCTTCCTGGTGCTGGGGCGGAAATTCTGTGTGACAGGGTCAGGAAAGAGATTTCGCCGGGGAAAGCACTTGCTTCAGAATGGCTTGGTGTAATGGCTGAAGCTCATCAGCTGGGAATGGTAACCTCGGCGACTATGATGTTCGGCCATATTGAAACGATGCGTGAGAGAATCGGGCATTTGGTTTATCTTCGTGATTTACAATCAAAAAAGCCTTTGAATGCACCTGGATTTATGGCTTTTATTCCATGGCCGTTTATGTCTGAAGGGACAGAATTGGGAAAAATGATTGAAAAGGCACCTGTTCTGCCGGTTGAGTATATCCGAACCATCGCCATCAGCCGTCTTATGCTGAATAATATTGAAAATATTCAGGCATCATGGCTTACCGTTGGCAAAGAAACAGCTCAGGTTTGTCTTCATGCAGGAGCCAACGATTTAGGGTCAATTATGATTGAGGAAAATGTCGTTTCAGCTGCCGGTGCATCTTTTCAATTATCGGCTTTTGAGATGCAACGTGTTATATCAGAAGCAGGTTTCGAACCGCAATTGCGTACCCAGGATTATCGGTTTATTAATTTGCCGCCAGTAGTTGAAAAATATATGGTTTAGTGCATATCCTTGCAATGCAGAGCAGCAAATGGAACACAAAATGAATTGTACAAAGTGCAAATTATGGTTAAAAACACTAATTATAGAGGCGAACGCACTAATTATATTGAAAAACTAGTTATTTTTGAGAAATAACAACAATTGAAAACGACAAGTATTAATGAGAAAATGGCGCATCGAAGACTCAGCCGAGCTTTATAACATAACCGGTTGGGGAATTAATTATTTTTCAATCAACGACAAAGGACATGTCGTGGTAACACCAAAAAAAAATGGTGTTGAAGTTGACTTGAAAGAGTTAGTCGAGGAGCTTCAATTGCGGGATGTTTCTGCACCAATGCTGATCAGGTTTCCTGATATTTTAGATAGCAGAATTGAGAAAATGGCGAGCTGTTTTAAAATAGCTTCTGAAGAATATTTATATAAAGCCCAGAACTTCATCATCTATCCCATCAAAGTCAATCAAATGCGACCCGTTGTGGAGGAGATTGTGGGACATGGAAAGAAATTCAATATTGGGCTCGAAGCTGGCTCGAAGCCTGAACTACACGCAGTTATTGCCATTAATACGGATAATGATTCATTGATCATCTGTAATGGATATAAAGATGAGGCATACATTGAATTAGCACTTCTTGCCCAGAAGATGGGACGACGCATTTTTTTGGTAGTTGAAAAACTTAGTGAGCTTAAATTAATTATTAAAATTGCCAAGCAGTTCAAGATAAAACCCAATCTTGGGATAAGAATCAAATTGGCCAGCTCCGGTAGCGGCAAATGGGAAGATTCAGGCGGTGATGTCAGTAAATTTGGACTTACTTCAAGCGAACTGCTCGAGGCACTTGATATACTGGAAAGGAACAAAATGAAGGATTGTCTTCATCTGGTTCATTTTCATATTGGCAGTCAGGTCAATAAAATCAGGCGCATTAAGATTGCAATCCGCGAAGCATCTCAATTTTATGTACAGCTTCATCTTAACGGTTATAATATCAGCTTTGTAGATATTGGTGGCGGTTTAGGTGTTGACTATGATGGCACCCGATCGTCGAATAGCGAAAGCAGCGTAAATTACAGCATTCAGGAATATGTCAACGACGTGATTTCAACCATGGTTGATGTAAGTGATAAAAATAATCTGCCTCATCCAAATGTGATCACAGAGTCGGGAAGATCACTAACTGCTCATCATTCGGTGCTGATATTTGAAGTTCTTGAAGCGACAAGTCTCCCCGTTTGGGAAGAAGATGAAGAGATTAATCCAGACGATCATGAATTGCTTAAGGAGCTTTTCTCGTTATGGAATGCGCTGAATCAGACTCGTATGCATGAAACATGGCATGATGCCCAGCAAATTCGTGAAGAGGCTTTGGATCGTTTCAGTCTTGGACTTTTGGATCTTAAAACACGGGCGAAAATAGAACGTTTATTTTGGTCAATTGCCAGAGAGATTCATCAAATGACGAACGGGATGAAGCACGTTTCGGAAGAACTTCTTCTTCTCCCTAAACTGTTGTCTGATAAATATTTTTGTAATTTTTCACTATTTCAGTCATTGCCTGACTCGTGGGCAATCGACCAGATATTTCCAATAATTCCAATTCAAAGGCTCGACGAGAAACCCGACCGGTCTGCCACTCTTCAGGATATTACATGCGATTCGGACGGGAAGATTGATAATTTTATCTCTACCCGAAATCTATCCTATTATCTGCCGGTTCATTCCCTTAAGGCCAAAGAGCCTTATTACATTGGAGTGTTTCTTGTTGGCGCATACCAGGAAATTCTGGGTGATTTGCACAATCTTTTTGGAGATACCAATGCTGTACATGTATCTGTTGACGAAGAAGGGTACAGTATTGATCAGATTATTGACGGGGAAACAGTTGCTGAAGTGCTGGAATATGTACAGTACAACCCTAAAAAACTGGTCAGGACTGTTGAAACCTGGGTGATGTCATCAGTTAAATCAGGAATAATTACCGCTGAGGAAGGGAAAGAATTCCTTTCAAATTATCGTTCTGGATTGTACGGTTATACCTATCTGGAATAACTGAAAATTCAGATTATATACTGTTAATCAAATAGAAAAGCCATTGGTATTGTCAGTTATCAGTGGTTTTTTCATAAATAACTTCTGATGAATAAAAATATTCTGATTCTTTTTACTGCCGTTGTACTTTTCGCTTGCAAGGAAGCTCCGCAAGAGCGTTTAACAGACTATGTCAACCCGTTTATTGGAACTGATGAAGATGGCCATACTTTCCCGGGGGCTCTGGTTCCGTTCGGGTCAGTTCAGCTAAGCCCCGATAACGGTGAAAATGGCTACAACTGGTGCAGCGGATATCATTATACCAGTAAAAAAATTTCAGGTTTTAGCCATACGCACTACAGCGGAACAGGAGCTGAAAACTTGTGTGATATATCCGTTTTCCCTTTAGTCGATAAAGCGCCTTCACCCAAAGCCGCCAGCAGCGAATTTTCACATAAAGACGAGATCGCCAAACCGGGTTATTATGCTGTACTGCTTAAAACATCTGGCATTAAAGCGGAGCTTACTGCCACCATACATTGCGGATTTCATCGCTATACCTTTCCTCAAAGCAGAAATCCTTCAATTAAACTTGATCTGGGTGTCGGAAATGGAAATGAAGCCAGAGTTGGCCATAATGGCGATCTCCCTTTGGAATGTTCTCTCAAAAAAATCAACGACAGCACTGTTGTCGGATTTCGTCGTTCGATCGGTTTTGTTGGTGAGCGCTGCGTCTATTTCGCGGCTCGAACGAGCAAGCCAATTGTTGATATTGCAATTTTTGCCGACAGTACACTAGTCAATTCGAAAATCAGTGCCAGTGCTGTACGGGTTAATTCATTTCTCTCGTTTCCTGCTTTGAAAAGCGGTGATCAGGTTTTGCTCAAAGTGGCCATAAGTTTTGCCGGCATCGATGGTGCAGTTGAAGGTTTACAGGAGATCAAAGGGTGGAATTTTGATTCAGTAAAACAAGATGCACAAAAAGCCTGGGAAAATGAGCTAAGCAAAATAAAAGTAACTTCTGCCGATACAGCTTTCAAAGAGACCTTTTATACCGCTGCCTACCATTGCTATTTCGCTCCCTTTCGCTACGACGATGCACAAGGTAATTATACAGGTGCAGATAAAAAGTTATACAACGGCAAAAATACTTACACGCTAAGTTCGCTTTGGGATACTTATCGTGCTGCTGCACCATTATTTACATTAACTCAAACGACACGGTTACCTGCAATTATCAATTCTTATCTTGAATTTTACAGGCAGCATGGCCTACTCCCTTCATGGGAATTATATTTTAATGAAGCTAACGTTATGCCTGGTTATCATGCAGTTTCAATTATCGCTGACGCCATGCTAAAAGGAATTAAGGGTTTTGATTATCAGTTTGCTTTCGAGGCTATGAAGGCAACAGCAAACGAAGATATCCGCGAATCAGATTTTTACCGTCAGTATGGCTACGTTCCCGATGACCTCGATCCAAGGCAGCGCGGAGTTACAAAAACGGTGGAGTATGCCTTTGATGACTGGTGTATTGCTCAGGTTGCCAGGAAATTAAACCAGCAGTCAGACTATGATGATTTTATAAAAAGAAGCGCTTACTGGAAAAATGTATTTGATACAACATCCGGTTTTGTACGGCCAAAAGATACCAAAGGAAAATGGATGCTGCCCTTTAATCCCAAAGAATCGATCGGATTTCAGGAGGGGAACGCGTGGATTTACACCTGGTATATCCCTCAGGATATCTACGGATTGATCTCCTCAATGGGTGGTTCTGATCGGTTTGCCCTTAAGCTGGATACGTTGTTTAATTCAGCTGATACACCGTATCGGGAATTGAAAAATCATGGCTACTATGGATTGTCTGAATTTTCGAATGAACCGAGTCATCACGTTCCCTATCTTTACAGCTACATAGGAAAACCGTGGCAAACAGCACAAAAGGCGAATCATATTCTGACCCAATTCTATAGTAATCAGCCAAATGGTCTGTGCGGAAATGATGATTGCGGACAGATGAGCGCTTGGTACGTGCTAAGTTCAATTGGATTTTATCCTGTTAATCCTGCCAGTGGAGAATATGTTTTTGGCAGTCCGCTTGCAGATCAGTCTGTAATTACTTTACCCGACGGAAAAACTTTTACAGTTAAAGCGGAAAACCTAAGCAGGCAAAATATCTATATTCAAAAGGCTACACTTGATGGGAAACTATATACACACTCATTTATTCGTCATTCAGAACTAATGAAAGGGGGCACCTTTGTGTTTTATATGGGAGGCAATCCATCCGATACCTGGGGAACCAAGGCTGAAGACCTTCCGGGGAAAGAGTCAATGGTTAATTAAAAATGATCAATGTACAATTAAAAATGATTAATTATATGAAACATATATTGTTGATACTTTTGATGCTGAGCGGAATAGCTCTTAAGGCTCAGGTGATTCCCTTTTATTCGGCCGCAAATGATAAATATGGATATAAGGACCTTAAAGGAAAGGTAGTCATTGAACCAAAATACGATTTGGCCTACTCTGTGGAGGAAGGAATGGCAGCAGTACGGCTGAATGGGAAGTACGGGTACATCGATCAGAACGGGAAAGAAATTATTACCCCAAAGTATGACAATACCTGGAAATTTATTGGCGGATATGCGGCGGTAAAAATCAACAACCTGTATGGATTCATTGATAAACAAGGCAAAGAGGTGATCCCAGCCATTTATGAAAATGCCTATAATTATCATGGGGCTTGCTGCTATAAAGGTGTTGCACATGTCAAGCAGAATGGAAAATGGAAAATTATAACTATTATTCATTGATTATTAATTAATTAAACTGCTGAAAATGAAAAAAATAATTGTTCTTCTTTTCGCTTTAATCAGTATGGTGCTTCAGGCGAAAGATCCGGTTGAGTCGGATAATTATACAGGAAAATATTGCTCAGGTAAAGGCGATAAAGATTTTTTACAGCTTATCGATGAGTCGTTCGCTTTCTTTCATCCTAATCCGACGGTGCCTAATCTGACTATGATTTATAATGCGAAGTGGGACACCTTCACCGAGGGAGCCGGCTGGGGAGGCTGGTGGATTCAGAACAGCTATGGATTTTCGTATTCTGCAACTCCTTTTCTCGAGGAACCGTGGGTGTCCGTCCTTCAGCGATCCTGGGATCTTTTTTGGGATAATCAGGGTGATGGCATACGTACCGGAAGATGGGCTGACGGGAAACCGGATCCGTTGTCAGACCTCTTGGCTCCTGATGGCAGTCTGGGTGATGCGGCTGCTCCCGGGAAAATTATCTATAAGCAAGGGGATGGCAATTTTCAGATGCACGACTGGTTTTACGAGGCGACTGCTGCTGGTCTGGTGATGGAATCTGAAATTCTGTTGGTTGGCCGTGATAAAAATGCAGTGGGTCACTATCTGCCTAAAATGGAACGGGCATGTGAATTTATCGAAAAAGCCCGTGATCCAAAGAATGATCTGTTTTTGGTTGGACCGGCATGCAACCTGCTGGCGCCAAGTTATGGCGGAGTACGACAGCCGGATGGCACCTTTGGAAAGGGTTATTTGACAGGTGTTTCCATTACATATCTTGCAGCCCTTGACAGGATGGTGGAGCTTTACAAGTTTACCGGGGACAAGGAAAAACAGCGTATTTATGAACATCGTCAGGCAATTACGCGAGCTTCATTACCTAAACTGCTTACACCGGCAGGTTATTTTGTTAAATCTCTCGAACCAGGGGGAATTAAACACGGTGTGCTTGGTCAGCAACAATATGGTTATCTGGAAGGTGTGGCGAACGCTGACGCCGTCGCGATGCGTGTTGCAGACGATCAGACTGCGAAAAACATTTACCGTCAAATAGCAGATTATCCTGCTATCAGACCGTTCGATTTCCTGTTGACGAATGCTCCGGGTCTCGACGATACGTATGGAGGCTGGGGCAAGACTTCCGGAAAGGGTCTCGAGGGATTTTGGACTTTCGGTGATTGGGTTAATGGCGGTGTCTGGGGTACAGTCGAAGGCCGGGCGATTCTGATGTATTATCGTCTTGGTAAATTTGAAGATATTCGTCGTTCTGCAACCCGTGCGATGAAGTGGGCCAAAGACTTCCGGATGGATGCGCCATGGTCGCAACAGGGTGAAAACAAGCATAATCCATGGTCTGATTCCGGAAAATTCAGGGTTGGTGGAGTGGCCGTAATGGTGGATAATTTTGCAATTCCCGCTGCAACAATCCGCGGACTTTTCGATTGTGATTACCATTCTGATCGCCTTATTCTTCGTCCGCGTGTACCCGGATCGATAAAGCAGTACACTCAGCTGCAACCCATTCGGTTTGGAGAAAAAAAGATTTACCTCTCTTGTGATAATGGAGGCCCCTTGGTGAAGAGTGTTGAGGTAAACGGCAAAAAAATAAATATCGCTTCATCAAATGAACTGGAACTGAAATACGATGAGCTGCCGTTGAATGCCCAAATAAAAATCACAACTGAGGGAGGCTGGCCCACGGAAAAATCAACCGTAACTTATGCTGCCTATCCTGAAATTCCTTCCGACAAAGTTTCCAACGCAAATTTATTGAATGACCTCCCCGAATCCTTAAAATCTCCGTATGCGACACTTTCAGCATTGAGCAAATTATTGGAAAACGAATCCGGATTAAATTATGAAAAGGCATTTTTATTTACGACAATAAAGTCGGTTGAAGATTGTCAGGTTCGGGTAAAAATGGATCCGGGTCCTGGTTATTACCGTCCGATCACTCCAGATCGCAGGACCGGAATAAATCAATTTTACGAGCAGGCTGCGCTGACTATGTACGATGGATTTGTTAGTCGGATGACTGTTTATGCCGAAAAAGGAGATTCTCAGCAAAAAAAGGTTGCCGCATTATTTTATAGTGTAAAAAAATAAACGGCTCATTAAAATTTAATTTCTTTTTTTATTTTTTGGTTATTGTTAAGTAGTGAAATATCTGTTTTATATAATTTATAAAAAGAACATTTTACATTAACCGGGTTTTCTTCTCCTGACGAATTTTGTTTTTAATTAGTAATGGCAATGGTCTGTTAGGTCAGTTTTATAGGCCGTCCTTCCGGTAAGTTTTTATTTTCAAATCCGGAAATGACTCTTCATGTCTGCAACTTTCTGTAATCCAGGATTTGCTGTGTTCTCTATCTCTAGAATAGACTTCCAGTTTCATCAGATAATTTAAACTATCGCTCCCTTCGATAGTTAATAATTTCTGGCACTCTAATTTTTCTAGTTGTTTTCTATAGGATCAGCAAGTTATTAATCCCATAAATGACATCTGACGGATAGAATTTCCATCCTACGGGAAAGTTTATATTCGTAAAAATCAAATTTCGGGAAACAATTTCTACTATAAAAATGTTTTTTGTTATTACATCTTTATTAATAATATGTTTAATAGTATAATCAGGAAACGATCTGGAGGCAAATTTATTGTAAAATAAATCTTTAACGTAAATAAATATTTTACGTTTATGGAATAAATGCTAATATTCTTACTTATATTTGTGGTGTTATGCTGTTTAGGCAATTTATATTTTACGTTCCGGAAAACGATTACAATGAAGATTTCCTTCATCTTATCATTTGTTCTGGTTAGCTAAAAAAGCAGAAGGTGATTATTTAGAAATATTTTGACGTGCGAGCTTTAAATACCATATTAGTTATTTTTTTACTCTTCAATGAAGAGGGATTATATGCTTCATCCAAAAGAGATATGGAGGTTAACAACCTATTTTCTGCAACCCGCAGTACAGGTTTTAGCAGCTCAACTAAATCAGTTAATATTCACCTTTCTTCCGATGCCAGCTTTGTATCTGTCATGGAAGAAACCGATCCTCCTAAAGTGATTACCTATACCAAAACAGATGTCAGCTGTTTCGGTGACAACTCAGGGTCTGTCGTTATTACCGCCACCGCAACTGTTGGTCTTGTGGTCTTTTCGTGGGCCGACGGACCTACCGGAGATACCCGCATCAACTTGCCGGCAGGAACTTATACAGTTACTGTTACCGATTTTAATGGGCCGGTTATTCAGGCAGTTACAGTCAATCAGCCATCTCCTCTGAGTGCTGCTGTATCTTCAGTAAATGTTTCCGGTGCGGGCGCTGCTGATGGCTCGATTACAATTACCGGAGCTTCAGGTGGCAGTGGTGCTTATGAATACAGCATTGACCTGGGTATGAACTGGCAATCGGGTGGCAGTTTTACGTCGCTTGCAGGTGCCACTTATGCCGTTTTGGTGAGGGACGCAGCATTCCCGGCCTGCATGGTCACCTTGAATAGCTCCCTTTCGCTTGTGGCTTCATCTACACTTAACATCAGTGCGATTTCATCAGGTGCTCCTGTTTGTCAGGGTTCAACCTTAAACCTAACGGTTACTGCTACCGGTGGAACAGGTCCTTATTCCTACTCCTGGAATGGTCCAAACAGCTTTGTATCCAACATTCAGAATCCATCGATCACCAACGCCCTTTCTTCAGCATCAGGCGTTTATCTGGTAACAGTAACCGACGCTATCGGCGGTATTGTCTCTTCAAGTACAACAGCGACGGTC
Source organism: Mariniphaga sp. (assembly GCA_037133495.1). Classification (GTDB taxonomy): domain Bacteria; phylum Bacteroidota; class Bacteroidia; order Bacteroidales; family Prolixibacteraceae; genus JAAFHB01. Next base: position 11,724 of record JBAXOA010000059.1, read on the forward strand.
AATCCTGCCCCGTCGGCTACAGCACCTTCAGATATAACTTACTGTAACGGAGCAGCAACTGCCGTAATTCCGTTGACCGGAACACCATCGGGCGTTGTTTTTGATATCACCGGTGGAGGTTCAATTGGATTATCTGATAGAACGGGAGTCACTGCAATCCCTGCTTTTACTGCAATAACAGGTACTGCAATAGTGAGTATCACGCCAAAAGCAAATGGTTGCACAGGTACGACAGTTAATTATACAATCACAGTAGTTGGGTCACCCAATGTGTCAAGTTCTCCGGTTTCACAAACATTTTGTTCGGGAGGAACGACCAATATTAACCTCAACAGTACCACTCCGGGTGCTGCATTTATCTGGATTGTTGATGCAATTTCACCTGTCGGAAGTGTAACAGGTGCTTCGGCTAATACAGGAAATAAAATAATCCAGACGTTAACCAATATCACGACAAGTGTTGCAACAGTAACTTACCAGATTACTCCAATGGCAAATGGCTGCAGCGGTTCTCCAATCCATGCGGTAATTACGGTAAAACCGGCACCTGTTCTTGTTATTCATAATCCCGCCACACTTTGTTCTCCTGCAACTGCCGATCTTACCGCTTCGGCGATCACAGCCGGTTCAACTTCAGGATTGACCCTTACTTACTGGAATGACATAGCCGCAACAAGCAATTTAGCTACTCCGTCAACAGTCGGAGCCGGAACCTATTATATCAAGGGAACAGACACATCAACAGGATGTTATACCATTAACCCGGTGACTGTTACCGTCAGTACAACTCCTACGCTGGTGATTACCAATCCGGCAACTGTATGTGCACCCGGAAAAGTAAATCTTACGCTGTCGGCAGTAACTGCAGGCTCCACTGCCGGTTTAACTTTTACTTACTGGAGCGATGCCGCTGCGACGATTTCCTATCTCACCCCCGCTGCGGCTGATGACAATACTTACTACATCAAGGGAACTACTGCTGCCGGCTGTTCCGATCTTAAACCGGCGGAGGCAATAGTCTACTCCTCACTTGGAATTCCTGTTTTTGCCCCGGGTACTCCATCAGGTGTTTGCCAGGGTACGGGACCCGTTACGTTTGGTGCCACAGCCAGCAATCAATTAACAATGGCCTACACACTCGATGCAGCAAGTCTTACAGCCGGAAATACCATTAATTCAGCAACCGGTCAGGTGACTTTTGCTGCAGGATGGGCCGGTATTAGTCAGATTACGGCAACGGCTACCGGCTGCGGATCACCAACCTCAGCGGTCCACGTGGTTATCGTGAATGACCCGCCATTGGTAAGCCTTGTAGCATCACCCTCGATATCGGTATGCGAAGGCGTTCCCATTACTTTAACAGCAACCAGCTCAGGGGGTTCTACTTTACACAGTATATCCGGAACATCCGGAACCGTTAATCTTGCTATTCCGGATAACAGCAATGCAGCTCATACCTATTCAACAATCTCGTTAGCCGGAAGCGGTGGTGCAACCCTCGCTCCGTCAGATGAACTGATGGTCACTTTAAATATTAGTCATACCAATGACGGAGATTTAGATATTTTCTTAGTTGATCCTTCGGGAACAAAGGCGATACTTTTATCATCGGACAATGGTGGAAGCAGCAATAATTACACAAGCACCGTTTTTCGAACGATGTATGCGGTTAATTCCATAACTACTGGAACATCACCATTTACAGGCACCTTTATTCCGGAAGGTTCCATTAATGTAGCTCCCGACCGGACAGGTGCTGCAAGTGGCGGTAATTATAATTTAGTTATTCCTGCCAACTCCTTAAATGGAGCATTAATTGATGGAACATGGTCATTAAGGATTTTCGACGACAATTCCGGGGGTACAGGTTCACTTCTCAATTGGTCTTTATCAGTTACTAAACAAACCGGAACCGGATTTACCACTGTTGTGAACGGCGCACCAACAATTGGTGCTGTAGCTTATTCCGGAATATTTAATTCCATCGCAACATCTATTGTCACCCCACCTGCAGGCACCAATAATTATACGGTCACAACAACTGATGAAGATGGATGTTCTGCCACTTCCAATCAGGTTACTTTGGTTGTTAAGCCATCCCCAAAACCTACTGTCGTTGCAGATTATTGTTCACATCAGCCCAAAATAAAACTGACTGCAACCGGAAGTGGCCCTTATTTATGGAGTACGGGTGAAACTACCAGTACAATAGATATTGACCTCGTAGGAATCTATACGGTTACAGAAACGGGAGCAAACGGATGCACCGGAACAGCCTCAATCAATGTTTCAAACGAGCTTGTTGTTAACGGTGACTTTTCATCGGGAAATACCGGTTTTATAACACCCCCAAGCGGAGCCAACCAATATACTTATAAGGCTGATGTGGCAGGAAATACGGAGTTAAATCCCGAAGGACTCTACGGCATTGGAACCAATGCGAACAACTATCACAGCAATTTTTGGGGGTTCGACCATACAACCGGCACCGGTAAATTTATGATTGTTAATGGTTTTCCAGGTGCTCCTCAGCCTGTTGTATGGCAACAGACCCATCCGGTTCAACCAAATACTGATTATTACTTTTCGGCCTATGCCATGAGTTTAAATACTGCAGGGAACTATGCTGAACTGCAATTCAGTATCAACGGGACGCAAATCGGAACCGTTGCGACTTTAACGACTGGTACAGGAAGTAACAGCAATCCGTGGAAACCTCAGGATCGTTTCTACGGAATGTGGAATTCGGGTTCTGCGACTTCGGCTATTATTCAGATCGTGGATTTACAAACTGCTGCATCGGGCAATGATTTTGGCCTGGATGATATCTCTTTTGGTACTTTATCCCCACTGCCCGCTACCATTAACCCAGGTGTAGTGGTTCCTTTGTGCGAAGGATCGACTATTAGTTTAACTGCGAATCTTTCAAACGGAAAAACTCCTTTTACTTTTGCATGGACTGGTCCCGACGGTTTTACTTCATCCCTTCCAAATCCAACTATTCCGAATGCGACGATTGCTAAATCCGGAGTATATACCCTTACTTTTTCTGATGGATACGGGTGTACTCCACTAACAGGTAGTGTAAGTGTTTCGGTAGGGGCAATTGCAACTGCCGAGGCTGGCCCGGCCCAGTCGGTTTGTGCTTCTTCTCCCTCTGTTACCCTGGCCGGAGTGATAGGAGGTTCGGCAACTTCAGCCGCATGGTCAGGAGGTACAGGAACATTTAATCCGAACGCTAACGCATTGAATGCAATATATACACCGGGTGCATCTGAAATAGCCGCCGGTACTGCAACACTGACACTCACAACCAACCCGTCCGGGCCTTGTTCAACAGTAACCGATAATGTAACTATTACTATTTATCCCGCCGTAACAGCCAGTATTATTGCAAGTTCTGGACCGCTTTGCAACGGAGGTTCAGATGGTTTTGCTACTGTTTTGGGATCAGGAGGAGCAGGTCCCTATCTTTATTCCTGGAATACTACCCCGGTGCAGACTACTGCTACAGCCTCCAATCTATCAGCCGGAACCTATCTCGTCACAGTTACAGGCGCCCACGGCTGTTCGGATACCAAAACGATTACCCTTACTGAACCTCCGGCATTGTTAGTTGACGATAATATCCTTACAACTCACCTGACTTGTTATGGAGACAAAAACGGAACTGCCAAGGTTACGGTAATAAGTGGACTATCACCAACATATCTGTGGAGTAACGGACAAACAACACCAATGGCAACAGGTTTGTCGGGTGGCAGTTATATCATTACAGTTACTTCTGCCAACGGATGTGCAGCCACCGCCTTAACTGCAGTAATTATTGAGCCCATCGCACCAACCATCGCCTGCCCGGTTGATATTACGGTACATGCTGATGCAGGATTAACTTATGCAACCAATGTTGCACTAACAGCTCCTGTTTATACCAATAATTGCCCGATGACAGTACGCACCTGGACAATGACCGGTTTTACATCTGACAGTTCGCCTATAACAGGTATTCAATTACTTAATACACATAATTTTAATATCGGAATAACAAACATTAATTACACGATTACTGATGGAGCAGGTAATATCCTTAATTGCACATTCAGGGTCACGGTTCTTCCCAATCCTCCTCCTGTAATCACTTGTCCGACAACAATATTACGCAATGTTGATCCCGGATTATGCTCGGCAGCCATTACTGTTATCCCGGCAACGGCTACAGGCGGCGGAGTGACTGTTGTTGGTGTCCGGAGTGACGGTTTACCGCTTTCCGATCCTTATCCCAAGGGCACAGTTACCATCACCTGGACTGCGACTAATCCTTACGGAACAGATTTCTGCACTCAGCTCATCACAGTTACCGACAATATTAAACCAACGTTTACTGCTCCGTCGGCTATCAACGAATGTGTAGAGACTGTGGCTGCCGCTACCTACAATGGCGCTACAATGGATATTAATCCCGACCGGCCTGAATATTTTACGTTTGTTACCGGGAATACTTCCCTTGATTTGAATCCTACCACCTTTAGCGATAACTGTCCGTTGTCGTGCATTGTTGAAATCCGGTGGAAGATTGATATGCATGATGGCACCAGAATACCTGCACTTCCAGCCGCATTTCAAACCGGTCAGCCTTCAGCCTTTGGCAGCGATATCCGTTTCTTAGGCGATGGTGTGGGGTACACTAACACTATTCATACCATTACATATTGGATTGTCGATTGCTCAGGCAATGTTTCCGATCCGAAAACACAAACGATCACCATAAAACCACGACCTACTATCATTGGGATAAACTAATAATAAATACTAATATTTGATATTATGAAACAGACTGACCTTAATGGAAAACAAGCAGAAGGCCAATACAGGCAGGGCTTCGATGATTCTTTTATCATCGCTTATTTAACCTTGGTTCAAGTTCAGCCAATCGTTAGAATGCCACTTATTTTTCTTGTAAAGAATAGGGGAAATTGTCCGCCTGGCTATCCGCAAAGTCCGGGAACAGGTTATAGCCTGGGAACGGACGTTCAACCGGTAGTCACAAAATGGAGTATCATCAAAAATTAGAAAATATTTTATTCAACAGATCAAAAGCAGTAATCATTTTTTTCACCATTAAATATTCAAGTTATGAAAAAGCAATTATTTTTATTCTTAGTGGCCAATTTGGTCGTTCTGAATTTCACTTTTGGACAAGCATGTGATAATGCATTAAAACCAATGGCGGGTAAATCATACCCCTATTCTGTAACAGTCAATCCTACAGGTGGTACGTTCGATTGGTATGTTACTTCCGATACTAATATTCTGACAGGCGCCCACATCGCATCGGGTAGTGCCGGAGGAAATATTCTGGTTGCCGGAACCGGTTATAACGACCCTGCAGCCACCGTGGCCACAATTGATATTATATGGTCATCGGCAGCAGTTGCTGCTGCAACAGCAGGTACGAAGTATTTTTTAGTTGTAAAATACACGACTTCCTGTTCCAATAATCTGAAACCATGGCTTATTGCACCCATTAATTTATTTCAGATTGCAGTTGAAAACGTGAATTCAACCGGAGCTGCCTACGCCGATATATGTCGTTCGGCTGTTATTGGAGCGACTGTTGAGTCGAACAATACTGTGACTTACAATTATGGTGAAAATGCACTATATCTGAAAGTTACAGCAAACAATTTCACAACCAGCTGGACACCGAAGGTCGATATGACGGTATTGAACGGATCAATTACATCGCCACAAACGGTGAAATCGATGGAATGGAGCCTTACCACAACTTTCACCGGTACCTCCAATTTTAATTTAACCACAGGAGTAGCAACAACAGTGGTCCCCGACAAAGGTGGTGACAACATTACAACAGGAACAGACGAATATGTCTATATCAAAATCGTTGTTCAGGATGGAAAGTTTGAAGGAATTGCAGATCAGTCACTCGCATTGAATCTTAGTGCAGTTGATGCAGGCCTCAATGCCGATGTGGATGTTGATCCTACGACTTGTCTGGCGGTTGCTGAAAACGACAATGTTGCTCAGGTATTAAAGGCTCGTCCTTCAATTACAAATCCAAGTCCAACGCCTTTTTTAACGGCAAACTAATTGCTGAAGAGGTCGGTATGATCTCTGGTTTTGTTGTTTTTTCATAACAGGATTTCCTTTCGGCCAACAATATCTGTTGGCCGGAGGGACATTCGGAAGTGCAAAAACGGTCTTAAGATTTTGAACAAGTCCTGATTATATCTCGAATAACACAATAATTCAGATGACTCTTCATACGAAATACAGGTTTTTAAGGCTGGCATTTTTGCTGGTCTTTTCGGCGTGTGCATCACTCTTTGCACAGCAGATGCCTGTCGTTTATGAAGGGAGAGTTCAGAATCTTGGAGTGGCATCATCTCCGGGAACCACTTATTTCTGGAAGATATTCTCTGATCCAACTCTTTTAAGGGAAACTTCAGTAACTGAGACAGAATTTGCAGCAGGCAATCAGGGCGCAATCGTTTCAGTAACATGGAAAAAGGAGGGAATTTACTATTTTTCTGTAACTGCCTTTGGTCCGACAGGTTGCATGAACCTGAAGATTGGAATGCTAAGAGTAGTAAAACTTAATCCTGAGGCAATTATTGCGGGAGCGACTTCATCGGGCGCTTGTCAGTCGGTTAAACTCGATGCTTCGAAATCGGTCGGGGATATTATAAAATATGAATGGTCACTCGTTGATCAAGGGGGCACATTAACTCAAATAATCGGGTTAACCACTGAATTTCTTCTTTCTCCGGCTTACTCCGGCTCATTACCGGCAAATTTCAGAGTGAAATTGCAGGTTACCAACCGAGTCGGAGATACACACAGCGATACGCTGACGATAAAAGTTGATCAGCTTCCGGTTGCAGAAGTGTCCTCTTCAGGAAAACTTGAAAAAGATGGAAGTATGATTGTAGATGGAACTGTTTCGACAGGAACAGCGATTAATTACAGATGGTTTACTTCTGAGGGAAAAATTGTTGGTTCCGACAGCCAGCCCACAGTGAAGTTATTTGGAGCAGGAATTTATTCTCTTGAGATAACTGACTCTAATGGGTGCAAATCGGTCAAAAGTTTTAAATTTCCATTAGAGATCTATCAGATCAGTGTAGCAGATGATTATGCACGTATTCCATGGGCGCAGGATACTACCATTACCGTATTGGGTAATGACAAGTCGAGTATCGGTTTTGTAGCGGGTACGGTGCGGGTCCTTGAACAGCCAGCAAGAGGCACAGCAAAGGTAAATGCTAATGGATCAATAACCTACGTTCCTACTGGAAGACTCGCCGGGCGCGATAAGTTTGTGTATGAGGTGTGCGATGCAGTTAATTTATGTGCCTCAGCAACTGTATTTATCGATATTTATGACAGTGGAGTAATTGTTCCGGAAGGATTTTCACCCAATGGTGACGGAGCGAATGAATTTCTTGTATTCAGGGGACTTGAACACTATCCCAAATCACAGTTATATGTCTTTACACGTGCTGGTCAGCCGGTTTACCGGAGCGAGGATTACCTGAACAACTGGGATGGATCGACTTTCAAAAGTTCGTTGACGAATGTTATATTATTACCTACCGGAACCTATTACTATGTATTAAAATTAGGTGGCACCACCCGGATTTTGAAAGGATTTGTTTATATTGGATATTAGGGAAATGATCAATTAGGAATTAGGAATGTTCAATGAGGAATGAGAAATTAGGTCCGGCACCTGGCGGAAGGAATGATCAATGGACAATGATCAATTAAGAATGTTCAATTAGGAATTAGATCCGGCAACAGAATGAATGATCAATTGGAATGTTCAATGATCAACGAGAAATTATTTATGTTGTAATCCTATTTAAATCTCCTACTAAAAATCAATCATATTGGCTTTTGAACATTGATAATTTGCATCTACTTACCCAGACCTCGGAGAGGTCGCATGTTTCTAGAAAACAGGTGATGTATTCTGTGTGCGACTCCGGCCGGAGTCGAATATTTCTTTGTCGGCTCAATTTTCTATAGTAATACAGCAATTTTAAACCTGTCGGTATTTTGGACAGGTGAAAATATTTTCCGGGCCATCCTTTCCCCGACAGGATGCTGCTTATGGATACAAACCCTCAAGGTTTCCAAAACCTTGAGGGTTTATTTTTAGGTTTCCAAAACCTTGAGGGTTTAAGTTAGGTTCAGATTTCCAAAACCTGGAGGGTTTACTCATTTAGCCGATTACAGACAGCTATAAACGGAAATTTACGGATAGAATCGGATCTAGCCGATTAACATCCGACTGTCCTTACGCGTGCGACTAATTTCGTATGAATTAGCGCTTAACACCTGATATAATTGCAATAATCAGGTGTTTGCAGATGCTTCTGCGAGTGGTTTTTGGTATTCAATTATGTTATTATAAGGTTTTTAATGATCAGGATAAGGCACATCTCCCTTGTAAACAGGCGAATTTCTGCTTTTACTGTTCCGGGTATCGTATTCACGATGACCGGGATAAGGAGAATTTTTGTGGGGCTGCTGATCACACTTTTTCTTTCTTCATTTAGTAATGCTTACGGACAATGTCCTCCGACTATAACTGCCGATTGTTTAGGTAATGGACAGTTTAAACTGACCTCTTCAGATGCCTCAACCTGGCTTTGGAACACTGGAGCCACGGATCAATATATTACAGTTCCCGGAGCAGGAATTTACACTGTCACAGTTACTGGTTCCGGATGTACATCATCGAATAACGCTTTTACAATCAATGTAGGAGACGACCAGGTAGTAAATGGTAATTTTTCAGCCGGTAATACAGGTTTTTTATCACAATATACACATACATCTAATGGTAGGTTAGATGTAGGGGGACTACCACCCAACTTTGCAGGAGAAGGTCTGTATGAAATAACTACAAATGCTCATAATACACATTCTAATTTTTGGGGTTACGATCATACCCATTCTGGCGCAACTGCTTCACAGCCTTATCTGGCTGTAAACGGTAACCCTTCGGCTAATAAAATTGTATGGATGCAGACGGTTAGCAATATTCAACCGAATACCAATTACTATTTCTCTGTGTATACTATGAGTTTAAATGATGTTGATCCATTTGCAGAACTTCAATTAAATATTAATAACAATGCGATCGTTCCATCATATGTATTGACAGCTGGCGTAAATAGCATTAATAACCCTTGGTATCACTATTATACAATCTGGAATTCAGGATCAACCGCGGGATCCATTCCTATCAGTATTACTGATCTTCAGACTGCTTTGGGAGGAAATGATTTTGCACTTGATGATATCTCTTTTAGCCAGTTAAATCCTGTGCCTCTGACTCCTGGAACAACTAGTATTACGGTATGTGCTGGGAGTTCCATTAACCTTTTCTCCCCTGTTAAAGGTGGTAGCGCTCCATTTACATATGTCTGGAAAAAGCCTGATGGCACCATATTTTCTTCTGTTCAGAATCCTCAGGCTATCGTTGCTACGAACGGCACATACACTGTTACGGTAACTGATTTATTTAAATGCCAGCAAAATGGTACCGTAAATGTGACTGTAACTTCGGGAATTACGTTAACAACGACTCCAAACGTTACTGTTTGTGCGGGTACACCGGTTAATCTTACCTCTTCACCACAAATTTTACCCAATGATATACTATTATCTGAAAATTTCAACAATCCAACGAATAATTGGACTGCGGCGAATACTTCATCAGGCGGAACCCCTGACAATGCAGCCTGGACTCTTCATTCAAGCCCGTATTCATATGGAGGTACAACATTTCAGTCAAAAGATAATTCACAATTTTATCTTACAAATAGCCAGGCTCAAAATCGTTCAAACTCAACCACGCACACGGAATTGATAAGTCCCACTATCAATACCCTCGGATATTCTACTCTGCAATTAAGTTTCTGGCAATACTATCGCGATGGCAATAATAACGAAGCCTACGTTGATGTTTGGAATGGAACAAGCTGGATTAATGTCGCAACTTATAATAGTACACTGGGTAATTCAAATCCGTTCAATCAGAATCCTGTCTTGAATCTTAATGCATACAAAGATATTCCTAATTTAAAAATTAGGTTCAGGTATCAGGCAACAAACGATTATTACTGGGCTATTGACAATGTAACATTAACAGGGTCATTTGCCTACAATATCAATTGGACTTCTGTTCCTCTCGGTTTTACATCTTCCCTGGCAAATCCGGGAATTGTCACCCCGCTTGCCACCACTACCTATACAGTAATCTATACGCATCCAGCAACAGGATGTTCTGAAAGTAAACAGATCGTTGTTACAGTAAGTCCAGCTGCTACAATAACATCACAGCCAACTGACTTTTCGGCCTGCACTGGGGAGGCTAAGTTTACGGTTGCAGCTATGGCAGCAGGTACTCCAACTTATGCCTGGGAATACAGTACAGCCGGGGTGAACGGGCCCTGGAATCCTGTTCCGAATACTTTCCCTCCTTACTCTGGAATAACATCAGACCAACTTACCATCAGCCTTATTGCACCAGCAATGAATGGATATTATTTCCGTTCTAAAATAAGCTATGGAATATGTCCTTCGGTATATAGTAATCCGGCCAAATTAAATGTAACAGGAGTAAGTCCAGTAATTACAGGTCCACCAGCAACAATTTCGAAATGCGTTGGGGATAATGCCTCATTCACCGTCGTTTCGGATGGTCAGAATTTTCAATGGCAGGAATCAACAAATGGCGGATCAACATTTACAGATGTTACGAACATCGGGCAATATAGTGGTGCAACAACGGCTACTTTAAACATTAGCGCCGTAACCATTGCTAGTCCTTTCTACGAGTACAAATGCAAAGTATGGATTTCTGGATGTGGTTCAACCATCACTAGTAATCCTGCCAACTTAGAAGTCTATTCCTATCCGACGATAAATCCTCAGCCGTTAAGTGCCACAATCTGTTCAAATGCAATTCATACTTTCACGATTACTGCATCAGGTAGCACCGGTTATCAATGGCAGGAAAACAGCGGGGCTGGGTGGGCAGATATTTCAGATGGAGGCATTTACAGCGGATCATTGAATCAAAGCCTGACACTTACAACTGTCCCCGATACCTATAACGGCTATCAATACCAATGTGTTGCAAGCAATGCATCGTGTACCACAACAAGTACTGCCGCTACTCTATCCATCACATCACCTCCTGTTATATCGGTTCAACCAGACAATGCAGCTATCTGTGAAGGGGATCCCGTCGTTTTCAGCCTAACTGCAATAAGCACCGGGACGCTTAGTTACCAATGGAAAAATAGTATTGATAATGGAACCACTTGGAATAACATTGGAACAATCTCCTTTTCCCCTACATTAACCACCACCAACGGAATTGGCGGTACTCAGTATCAATGTATCGTGACCGATAACTGTGGGCAACCAGTAACAAGTGATATAGTTACTTTAACCTATTTGTCTAAACCTGTTACAACGCCACCCCTATCGGCAACTGTCTGTGCCCTATCGGCCTGTATTTTTAGTGTTGATGCATTACCTGGAGTTACTTATCTGTGGCAGGTTAGTGCTGACAACGGGGCAAATTGGGTTAATCTCACTAATGATGTCTGGGGAGAAGAATTTGGGGTGAGATCGTCCGAACTGTTTGTTTGGCCTCCAAAAATTGGCCATAACGGATATCAATACCGGTGTATGTTAACGTTAACCGGTGGATGCAGTAATCCAAGCGGACCAGCAACGTTGACGGTTAACCCAATGCCAGTTGCACCTACTACAGCAACAGTTGATCATCCCAGTTTTTGTCCTGGTGCCTTCCCCACAATTACGCTAACAGCCTCCGGAGGAACCGGAACAACTGTAAATTGGTATACAGGTAGTTGCAAAGGTGTGTCGCTGAAACCAACAGGTAATCCATTAACCATTACAGCTCCTGCTGTAACCACCACTTACTATGCCAGTAATGTAAATGATTGCGGTATCTCGGAATGTGCCAGCGTTACAGTAAACATTTTAGCAGCCCCAACTGCACCAACCTCTTTTACTACTGGAGGCAAACAAACATCATACTGCTCAAATGATAAACCTTCAGGAACCTATAGATTAACTGCAGTTGGAGCAAGAAATGCAACAGGATTTGATTGGTACAAGGATTTTCCTTGCGAAGTTGGAACTCCTCTGCTCACACATGGAGTTACTTTATCTTTAATTCCAACCCCGGCCACTACCACCACATATTATGTGCGTTCTACAAATAGTACCTGTAGTCCCTCAGCCTGCACAAGTATAACGATAACGGTTGATCAACCCCATTCCATTTCATTAACCTCACCAACCGTAACTACTTCCCAGACTGTTTGTCGAAGTTCTTCCATTAGCAATATTACTTATGCAGTTGGCGGCGGAGCAACAGGAGCCACCATAACAGGACTACCAACAGGTGTGACAGGGATTTACAGTTCCGGAGTATTCACAATCAGTGGTGCACCCGCGACTTCCGGAACTTTCTCTTATACCGTGACTACAACCGGCTCAGGAGTATGCGCATCAGTTGCTGCCAGTGGAAATATCTATATCAATGCAATTAATCCCGGAACCATTAAGGAGGGTGCAAAAAATCATGGTCCGGGTTGTGCCACATTAAATCCTAATACTGCCGGAAGTTTTCTTAATGCGTCGGGCAATGGCACATTAACCTATTCGTGGGAGCAAAGTACAGATAACCAAATTTCCTGGCAACCTGCAAATGGCAATACTTCAACCGGATACGAAAGCTTTAATCCTGCTCCGATGGATGTTACTACTTCGCTTCGAAGGGTAGCAACCTATTTATGGAATGGAAGTTCTTGTCATGACTACTCGAATGTTTTAACCTATACCGTTTATCCGCTGCCTGTCGTAAATCCAATTCAACCACCTCCTCCGGCATCATTGGCCGTATGTGTCAATTCGCAAATCACACTTTGGGATACTACTCCGGGAGGAGTGTGGAGTACTGCAGATGCATCACTGGCAACGGTTTCAGGAGGAGTGGTAACAGGCGTAGGGCCAGGTACAGTATTGATAAGTTATACGATTACTGAGGCCGTTCATAGTTGTTCCAAAACAGTGAACAGAACTGTCACCATCAACCCATTACCCACTACATCAGCAATCTATCATCAGTAAAAAAATATACAATAATTAAAAAAAAACGAACCATGAAAACACTGCAACAAAACAAAGGCCTGAAAAAGACAATGAATATCCGCTTACAAATACTGAAGTGGCTTAGTCTGCTGCAATTCCCGGCCTGTGCCTGCGATTTGGCGAGGTGGCTCTCGCACTTTACGCTGTTCCGACGAACGTACCGGCAACAGCAAAACACACAATTAATCTTTATAAATACTTATAAAACAAATTATTAAACATATAAAAATTTAAAAAACAAAACATGAAAACAAAATTTCAATTTTTTAGATGGCTTATGATACTGATGCTCTCGATGAGTGCATTGGGGGCATGGGCACAAACGAGCCAGACACTTACACAAACTGTATGTGTTGGAAGTCAACCATATATGGTCGATAAACCTTTAGGTATTGTAGGATCGACTTACACATGGGCAATTTCAGGAGGAGGAGCCATTGCTAATGGTCAAGGTTCAAATTCTATTAATGTAAATTGGACAACTCCAGGAGGACCTTATAATTTAATAGTTATTAGAAATGATGGGAGTTGTGATGGCCCACCTCAGACAGTGGCTGTAACAGTAATAGCATTGCCAACACCTTTAGTGTCTGGCACAAATCCAGTTTGTGCTAATAGAACATACACCTATACAACACCTGCATCTGGAAATAACTTCACTTGGGCAGTTTCAGCAAATGGAACTTTAAATAGTGCTCAAGGAACTAATTCTATGTCTGTCATATGGAACTCTAGTGGTCCTGGAACAGTAACAGTAACAGAAAACGTATCGAGTGCCTTTGGATGCTCAGTAACCAATACACTAAATGTTACTGTTAATCCGTTACCTACTGCAACAATCAGCGGACCGGCACCTGTATGTCAAGGTG
>JBAXOA010000060.1:0-25679 GCA_037133495.1 Mariniphaga sp.
TGCTTTCCTGTTTTACTAAGGTGCAGAGCACCGCGATATTTGTAGAAGATTAATCGTCTTAGACCAAAAGGTGCAAAGCACCGAAATATTTATTTTATAATTCAGCATTTATCAGAAATCATTTTCAAATAAAAATGAAAGTCAAAAATAAGGCAATAAATCTTTCCGATTATTTAAGTTATAGATATAAATAAATGGGGAAACCCATCAACTTCCTCAAGGAAAAAACAAAAAATCATTCATCCGTTAATTCTGCTGCAATGCAATCTGAAAATACACAAGCTATTACCATACAAGAAGTTGACTCAAAGAAGAAGCTGGGAATATTTATTCATCTGCCCGACTCAATTCACGAGAATCATGCCAATTGGGTCCCTCCAATTTATATGGATGAATGGGAATTTTTCAATCCGAAAAAGAATAAATCCTTCCAGTCATGCGAGACGATTATGCTGCTTGCTTACCGTGGTGGGAAAGCCGTCGGACGGATAATGGGCGTTATCCATTTGAAATATAATGCACTGCACAACGAAAAAAATGCACGTTTTTCCTTTTTTGAGACCTGGAACGACGAAGAAGTTGCTACTACTTTGCTGCAAGCCATTGAAAACTGGGGCAGAGAAAAAGGGATGGAACGTTTAATCGGACCGCTTGCTTTCTCAGATAAAGATCCTCAGGGTTTTCTGATCGAAGGCTTCGACGAACCGGTTGTTATCGCTTCAAATTGCAATTTCCCCTATCAGGTAAAATTACTGGAAAAGAATTCCTTTACGAAAGAGATTGATCTGGTTGCCTACAAGATCGATATTCCTCATCCGACACCCGAGTTTTACCTCAGGATACAAGAGCGGGCCGTGAGGAACAATCCAGGGCTGCGAGTACTTGAATTCACCTCACGCCAAAAAGTAAAGCCTCATATTTACGACGTATTAAATTTATTGAATCTCACCTTCAGCGACATCGTTGGCTTTACCCCTTTTTCGGTAAAAGAGATGGACGATTTTGCGAACCGTTACCTGTTTTTGATTAATCCCCGGTTTATCAAGCTGGTTGTAAACGATAAGGAACAACTGGTTGCTTTTGTAATCGGGATGTCGCACATCGGTGATGGCATCCGTGCCGCGAAAGGGAAGCTATTTCCTTTTGGGATTTTCAAGATTTTTGCTGCTGCGCGAAAATCAAAACAGATAAATCTCCTGCTCGGCGGCATCGATCCTGCTTACCGTGGAAAAGGCTTAGATGTTATGATGGGTATAAAGATGTTTGAATCGGCACATAAACTTGGAAAGACAACGATGGATTCGCACCTCGAATTAGAAAACAATACCAAGGTTCGCGCTGAAATGGAAAAAGTGGGAGGCAGTGTTTATAAACGCTTCAGGATATTCAGCAAAGCCTTGTAAGTAACCATCAACGAGCGTTAGTTTGTGAATCAGGCGTCGTTGTTTCCTATTCGGCGGTTTGCAACCGCCGAATAGGAAACAAAGGCGATTGAAAATCGCCTGACCCGAAAAAGAAAAGGGATTGAAAATCGTCTAACCCGAAAAACAACAAGGCTAACCCGCTTTAGTGTTGTTTCTCAAATTCTTACCTAAACCTCCTTAAAGCGCTTTCCTGCTTTTGTCAATAATAGTCCAAGCTCAATATCAGTAAATGGCTTACTCATAAAGCTATCCATTCCTGCCAGTAAACATCGCTCCTTGTCTTCTATCATCGCATTTGCTGTCACCGCAACAATATAAGCCGATAAACCTTTTACTTCATCGCGTTCGTAAGCCCTGATCATAGCTGTAGATTGCAAGCCATCCAGTTCAGGCATTTGTATATCCATTAACACCAGATGGTAGTCGTTTTTTATAAACATATTATACGCTTCCATTCCATTTTGAGCCACATCACAATCGAAGCCCAGGTGCTTGAGTGTTAATTTCGCGACTTTTTGGCTGATCATGTTATCTTCGGCAACAAGTATTTTGAGGTGAACAGGAGCCTTTTCAACCGGCTTTAATATTTCCGGTATTTTCAGCTCAGCCGATTTCAACGGAAGCATAAACCAGAATTCCGAACCCTCATTCAGTTCGCTTCTCACACCAATTTGGCCTTTCATAAGACCTACAAGATTTTTACTTATCGCCAGTCCAAGTCCAGTACCGCCATATTGTCGGGCGATGGTGCTCTCTGTCTGCGAAAATTCTTTAAACAGCAATGATTTTCCATGATCTGAAATTCCTATCCCGGTATCTTTAACCTTAAAGAGTACCTGAAGGTCGTCCCGATCGCGATTTATCTGTTCAACAAAAAACTCAACGGAACCCTGACTGGTAAATTTTATCGCATTATTGACCAAATTCGTTAATACCTGAGTAATGCGCAGAGGATCGCCGGACACAATTGAAGGAATCTCGGGTGAAAGGCGATATCTGAAGGCAATCCCGTGCTCTGTTGCCTTATATTTCATCATCTGAAATATTTTATTCAGCAAATCATTCAAGTTAAAATCAATAAATTCCAGGTGAATCTGGCCCGATTCAATTTTCGAAAGGTCGAGTAAATCATTAATAATCTGCACGAGATTTTCGCCCGATGAAATAATGATATCGATTAACTCCTGCTGGTCGTTGTTAAGCGGTGTTTTGTGCAATAACCTCGACAATCCGATAACACCATTGAGGGGAGAGCGAATTTCATGGGTCATATGTGCAAGAAACGTCGACTTGGATTGGGAGGTCAATATCGCTTTTTGCTTCTCGATTTCAAGATTCCGGGTGATCTCGGCCATCTCGGTCAATACACTGCTTAGTTTTTTCTGCTGCAAATAAAGATCTACAAAAACCCGTACTTTCCCTTTCAGAATTTCGGGTACAATAGGTTTAGGGATAAAATCAACGGCGCCTGTTTCGATTCCCTTAATGATATTCTGATAGCTATGATGAATGGCAGACACAAAAATCACAGGAACATATTTCGTTTTTTTCCGTTGCCGCATAATTTCAAGCGTCTCGTATCCATTCATGCCAGGCATCTGGACATCAAGAATAACCAATGCATAATCATCTTTCAAACTATGTTTCAATGCCTCCTCCCCTGAAAAAGCCCTCACCAGATCGATTTCAAAATCTTCAAAAATCGCTTCAAGACTGATCAGGTTTTCCAAAAGATCGTCAACAATAAGAATTTTAGGCCTCATAACTATTCTTGTTTTTTAGCTAACCATATTTTCAACATTTCGAATAGCTGCTCTTCATTCACGGGTTTCGGCAGATAATCACTTGCACCATTGTTCAGCACGTCCTCACAATCCTCTTTCTTCGTCTTGGCAGTCAGACAGATGATAGGAACATCCTTAATTTCAGCTGTATTTCGAATAATCCGTATCGCTTCACAACCATCCATCACCGGCATCATCACATCCATAATTACCAAATCCATCTCTTTATTGGCCTTCAGAATTTCAATCGCCAAAGCTCCGTTTTCAGCCTCAAAAACCTCTATTTCGCGCTCCTCCAATATTTTTCCAAGGGCAAATACAGTTCTGATTTCATCATCAACAACCAGTATTTTCTTGCCTTTAAACAGCCTATTATCTGCAAAACCCTCACTTAAACCGGGTTCTGGAAACTTGTCCTTAGCGGGATAGGGTGCCAATAAACCGGCCTCTGCAGACGAAAATAGTTTTGAAGATACAACATATTCTGCATTATCAGGAATAAAATCATCTTTGGCGCTATACAACCCAATCGCACCTGGTCTGGTACCTAGCTCAGCAACAGAGTTTTGGCTCTGTTTTATTGGCAGGTAAATATAAAATATGGAGCCACGGTTGATTTCACTTTCAAGCTGTATTTCGCCTCCCAGCATTTTAATCAGATCGCGTGAGATGGAAAGGCCCAACCCCGTGCCCCCAAATCTGCGCGATATACTGCTATCGGCTTGTTCAAAAGCTTCGAAAATTGCATCCAGCTTGTCACCGGCTACGCCAATTCCGCTGTCTTCAACTTTGATGCAATAGACATTACCACTGTTACCTTCTGCGATGCTAAACCTGGCGTTGGGCGGAGGGATGATCAAATCTATCCGTATGGCACCCTCCTTCGTAAATTTGAACGCGTTAGAGAGCAGATTTTTAACAACCTGCATTAACCGGTTACGATCAGTCTCAAGCCGGGCAGGAAATCCGGGGCCGATATTTACTTCGAAGATCAGCTTTTTCTCTTTCGCGACGGGTGTAAATAAAGCTAAGATTTCCTCCTTGATATCCCTTGAATCGACCATCCCAAAATCAATGGCGATTTTGCCAGCCTCAATCTTTGAAAGGTCGAGCACTTCATTGATCAGACTAAGTAAATCGGTGCCGCTTTTATAAATGATCTTTGCCGATTGTACCTGATCAGGCGTGAGGTTTCCATGTTTATTGACAGCCAGCAGATTAGACAATATCAACAAGCTGTTCAAGGGCGTTCTCAGTTCATGTGACATATTGGCCAGAAACTCCGATTTATAACGGCTTATCTTCAGCAACTCCTCGTGTTGTGCCTTTAGCTTGACTTCGCTTCCGATCAGGTCTTCGGTCTGATCAATAAGTTCCTCGTTGATGGCTCTTAGCTCCTCCTGCTGTAATTGAAGTTCAACGGTCTGGTTTTGGGTTTTTGTTAAGAGGGAATTAATTTTAGATAAATTGTCAGCCTGACTGATATTAATGGCAAGAATCTCCGCTGCCTCATTTATAAATTCAAGTTCAAGGGTTGTAAAAGGGTTTGCTGATGATAATTCAAGGATGCCAATCAGCGCGTTATCAAAAATAAGCGGAATAATTGCTCCTTGGTTGAGTAAAGCTTCTTCGGGAGATAAATCCGCCTCAAGGTGAGCCCTGTCCGGAAGGTTAAATATTCTTTTTTCTATAGCCACTTGTCCGGCTATTCCTTCATTAAGAAGAATTTTCTCTTTAAGATTTTTGAATTCCAGATTTGAAGAAGCGACCAGTTCAAGAAGCTTATTTTCAGAATTAAAATGATAGACGGCGCCTCCCTCTGCGTTAAGAAAATCGCCCAAAAAAAGCAAGGCGCCCGACGACAGCTTATTAACACTCAGTCCTCCGCTTAGCTTTTGGTTCATTTCGTTGATCCCCGATTTAAACCACAAATCCTGGCCTCCTTTTTCTGCTGAATCTTTTAGCTTCCCCACCATCTTATTCAGTGCTATGCTGAGTTCGTCATCTTCTGAGCGGGGTGAAATCAGTTCATTATGATCACCTTCTGCTACTTTTTTAGTGAATTCAATCACTTCGAGCATGCCACGTTGAATTCCGAGGAAGGAGGTGTTTAATTGTCCGATTTCGTTGTTCGAATCGATAGATACTTCGGTATTGAGGTTTCCTCTGGCAATAACCTTGAAATTATTAACCATTTTACGTATTGGGATGGAAATGGACCGGGAGACAAAAGAGGAGATGAGGATCAGGATTAGGGAGAGAAAAATAAAAATAATAAATACCCCGGCGAAAAGAAGGTTATTGATTAATTCGGTGATTTGAAAAACTACATGTGCAAAATTTCGGAATTCGCCCTCCATCCGGTGCAGATCATCCACGAGTAAATCTTTCTCACCCGTCAATTTCCCTTCCTGAAACTTTAGCATCTTCGTCCTTATTTGTTCACCCAAAAGATTTGCGCTTGCAGCAACCTGTTGCAATTTAGTTATCTCCTCTTTTTTGATTGCCATGATCATATTAATCCGGTCGGCTACCAGCGCAGCATTTTTCCTGTCATAACCCAACCCTTCCTCGTAGGTATGATAGATAATACCGAGGTATTTTTCTTCGGGCAGTTTCAGCAGCTGATCGATAGTGGCAAAATTGAGGGTCATCCGGTTTGCCGTGGTAATATTGATGATAGAGGAGTCGAGGTATGTTTTATTATCGGTTAAGAGGTATTTATAATAATCTTCCATACTCTCGTTAAATGTGCTGTTAACCACCCGCTCGGAATTGAGCAGTAATACCAGCATTTTGCTGGTCTTCACAATTTGGATAGCCAGGCCACCTAAGAACAGGAGGCTTAGCACGGTTATCAGTGTCATGACCCAGAGCTTGGTACGTATTTTCAGGTGACTAAATTTCAACATAAAGTGAATCTTGTTAAGAATTTCCAAAAGTAGCAAATGTATAACAAAATAAAACCGTGAAGGTTTTGGTCGGTCTTCAAACCCTCAAGGTTTTTGAAACCTTGAGGGTTTTTCTTGAAACCTGACGGGTTTAGTTCGTGGCGTTTTTGTTCGGTCTTCAAACCCTCAAGGTTTTTGAAACCTTGAGGGTTTTTATTTGACACCTGACGGGTTTAGTTCGTGAAGGTTTTGTTCGGTCTTCAAACCCTCAAGGTTTTCGAAACCTTGAAGGTTTTTATTTGACACCTGGCGGGTTTAGTTCGCGAAGGTTTTGTTCGGTCTTCAAACCCTCAAGGTTTTTGAAACCTTGAAGGTTTTTATTTGACACCTGACGGGTTTAGTTTGAAACCTGAAGGTTTTTATTTGAAACCTTGAGGGTTTTATTTCACCTCCCGCACACCATTGATAATCATAATAATAACTGATTATAGACGGATATTAACGTTTAGATCCGTATATAAACGAAACTATCCGTCTATTCTCCGACTGTAACTTTCGACCCGCCGTATTTTCGCTTTATGAATATAATGAACGAAATTTATTATGAATAATATTCTCACGGAGAACCTGACACGATATGGAAACGCTATTTCAATTTAAACATCTTTTAGGGAGCACCGGTAATTCCTGCGGGAGAGTGGATGCGGTATCTGAAGCCCTGCCCAACAGGCTTCAGCTGCGTGGAGAATTTGCCAGGTTAAAACCTCCGGTACACAATAACAACAATCTGCCCATTCCCTCCCTTGAAAGAACCATAGCCGGCGAAACTCTTGTACATAAAATCAACAAAACCAAGTTGCACCTTGGCGCAGCAAGGCTTTTAATAAGTCTTATTTTGCTGATGGGAATGCAGGGAATTGCATGGGGGCAAACAATCACTTATTCTCAGAGTTTTGGAACAGATGCATCCTTTCCAACAAACTGGGCAAATGATGGACAATCATATACCTGGAGCATTAACTCATCTAACGCTTCTGGAAGTTACACAGGCGCTTCCGGTGGAAGCAATCTTGCAAGCGGTTTAAGTAGCTCAAATAAATTTGTAACCGTTTCTAATCTAAGTACTCTAAATTCTACAAACGTTAGTATTCTATGGGGTGCAAGAAGAACATATACTAATTCCGTAAACTGCCAATGGTCAAGTGATGGTTCAACATGGTATAATCTTACTTTCACTGATGTTACTAATAATTCCACCTGGGCTTTGGTTAACGGGGGCACAAGAATAAGTTTACCACCTGCCGCAAACGGACGAATTAATTTGCGAATCAGATGGACTTATGACAGTGACGGTACAGCCGGGAGATACAGAATAGATGATTTCAGTGTTGTGGCAACTCCAGCTTATGCTGCCCAAATTATCTCCATGAATACCGGTGCTGATACATGGTGTGCCGAAGAAACGAGAAATGTAACTGTTACAGTAAAGAATGTTGGATCTGCGGCATGGGCTGATGAAAGTGGCAAGGATTTTAATGTAGGCTTGAAATGGAATACGACTGGTATCTGCCCGGATAATGGCAGCTGGTGCGACTACAATGTACGGACGGATGCTTTAGGTTTAGAACCAGGAGCAACTACTACATATACTTTATCCATTTCAGCATCAAATAGTCCTGGGTCTACACCATTATCTGCCGGATCCAACAACCTTACATTTGATATTGTATATGAAGCAGTTTCCTGGTTTGGTAATAATGGTGGTGTAGTTGGCCCTGGTAATTTGGCTTATGTTTCTCCAAGTATAACAATAAATGCCTTACCTTCAGCACCAACCGGCGCAGCAACCCAAACTTTCTGTTCAGGAGTTTCGCCTACAGTTGTAAACTTAGCTGCAGTTGGAACTAATATTAAATGGTATGATGCTGCAACTGGTGGTAACCTGCTAACAACTTCAACTGCCTTGGTTAATGGATCGCATTATTATGCATCTCAAACAGCAACATGCGAAAGCACTTCGAGACTGGATGTATTTGTAACTGTTACTTCAGCACCAGCAGTTTCAAGCCCGGTTAAATATTGTTTAAATGCAACGGCCACCTCACTAGCAGCAACAGGTGCCGGACTTCTTTGGTACACGGCTGCAACGGGCGGTACAGGATCTGCCACAGCCCCAACGCCATCGACAACGTTAGCGGGTACTACTTCCTATTATGTTTCGCAAACTCTCGGATGCGAAAGTGCACGAACACAACTGGATGTTACTATTTATACACCGGTCTCTACAATTACCAACCAAACCAATATTACCTGCTACGGTGGAAGCAATGGTTCAGTTGAAATCACGGCTAGTGAAGGAGCTGCCCCCTACCAGTACTCTGTAAACAATGGAGAAACTTATACTGCAGGGTCGAATCCTTATACCTACACAGGATTAAGCGCCGATGTGCCTTATAAAATCCGTGTAAAAGACGCCAACAATTGCACTTCACCACAAATCATTCCGTAAGGAAAATCCAAATACTGATGGGAACGAATTCGATAAATTCAAAGTCAAACCGTATGGAAACCAATTTTACTCAAGTAAAAATCACTTCCCAACCCGATTCCACATCGATACGGATTCCCATCATATGCACCCAAAACCCAAACACGAAACTATACAAAACTAACCATACAAAAAATTTTTACCCAACTTCTGCAACTTTCGTAGACTTGAAAACTCCTACACATACATTCTCCAGAGAAGCCGAAACAGGCGCTCCAAAGTTAATTTCCTTTGGAATCAATAAGGTCAAACGATCGCTATTGCAATTCGCGATGATCCTGGCAATGTTGTTTGGGGTGAGTAATACCTTCGGGCAGGCCGTCTCCATTTGGACCAATCCTATTACAGTGACCAATCCTGGACAATCTAATCCATGGACTACAGGAGATGTAAAAAATACAAACATCGCTGTTTCCGGTATTGGCAGGGGTGCTGGACTAGGTGGCAGAAACAATAATGACTTATATAATACCAGAGACTTTGCAACTACCACTCTGAATCTATCAAATAATGATTACTTCACATGGACTTTAACCCCTGCTGCAGGTTATCACATCAATTTTAGCAGTTTTGTTTATACAGGAACAATAGAGGGAGGATCAGCCTCATGGTCTTTTCGTTCTAATGCTGCTTCTGACGCATTTGCCACGAATATTCCCACGGCTGCAACCGCTGGTGCAACAATTTCATTAACAGGAAGCAATTATCAAAATATTACAGCCGCAACGGAGTTCAGATTATATGGTTATAGTTTTTCTACCGGGAATAATGACTATGGTGTTTCTCAGTTTACTTATAATGGAGCTGTATTAGGAACTTCTGTTACTGCAATTACAGGTTTCACTGCCTGTGTAAATAATGCTGGCACAGCCCAATCATTTATAATTAATGGAGAAGGGCTTAGCTCTGCCACTGCAACTATTACTGTTGCCGGAAGCACCAATTATGAAGTGTCTGTTACAAGTGCAACAACGGTGTTTAATCCTTCAGTTACCTTTAATGCATCAGGAGGAGCTGTAGCGGCACAAACTGTTTGGGTGAGATTAAAATCGAACGCAACTGCCGGTAATTACAATGGAGAAAACATCAATATTTCAGGTGGTGGATTTACTGTTGGAAATGCAATAAATGTGGCTTGCAGTGGAACGGTAAGTGCTCCACCGGCAGCACCAACAGCAGCTTCAGCAACACCAACAACAATTTGTACCGGTTCAACAACTAACCTTACTGCAACCTCGGCTGGAAATACAATTAATTGGTACATTGTTTCATCAGGTGGAACCAGTATAGGGTCTAGTGCAAGCGGTGCAAATTTTTCCGTGGCGCCAACAACTACTACAACATATTATGCTGAAGCATTAAGTCCTGGGGGTTGTGTCAGCGCTTCACGTACGTCGGTTACGGTAACTGTAACAACAACAGCTCCAACAATTACCTGTCCCGGCAATCAAAATGTAAATGCCACAAGCGGGACCTGCGGAGCCGCAGTTACTTACACTCTGCCCACATTGTCATCCACTTGTGCAACCTACCCACCTGCGGGTTTTGGCACTCCGGTACTTAATACCGCCAATGGCAGATATTATGCTTTATCAAGTGCTGCAGCTACCTGGGCGAATGCTGACGCAGCATGTCGCACCACTGGCGGCCACCTTGCAACAGTTTCCAACGCTGCAGAAAATACTTTCCTTACTAATTTAGCCGGAGTGAATACGGTTTGGATTGGATTTACAGATCAAGCTACGGAAGGTACTTTTCGCTGGGTAACAGGAGAAACCGTTTCATATACCAATTGGAATGCAGGCGAGCCCAACAATTCTTCAAATGAAGATTATACTGAGCTCAATACATCCGGGGGCTGGAATGACAATTCCAGTACTCTAACCAATCGCTACATTATTGAATTTGAAGTAACCTTAACACAAACTGCAGGGTTAGCCAGCGGAGCAAATTTCCCTGTTGGTGTAACAACCAACACTTATACAGCAACAAATGCATCGGGCGTTGCCGCAACATGTAGTTTTACGGTAACTGTGAACAATAGTCTTCCGGCACCTACATCGGTTACGGCAAATCCTTCCACCATATGCGCCGGCTCATCATCGAACCTGAACGCAACTACTTCGGCAGGAAATACTATTCGTTGGTGGGATGCTTTAACTGGTGGAACCAATATTGGTAACACTGCAAGCGGAGTAATTTTTCCAGTGACTCCGGCAGCTACAGCAACTTATTATGCTGAAGCCATTAATACCAGTGGAGGTTGTGTGAGTACAAGCCGCACACCTGTGACAGTAACGGTAACTGCGAGTGTTACTCCTTCGGTTAGCATCGCTGCCAATCCAGGCAATACAATCTGCGCAGGTACAAGCGTTACGTTTACCGCAACACCAACAAACGGCGGCACACCAAGTTACCAATGGAAACTAAACGGTGGAAACGTAGGCACAAATAGTGCAACATACACCAATACTTCATTAGCCAATGGCAACCAGGTTTCTTGCGTAATGACTTCTACAGCAACCTGTGCCTCGCCTGCAACAGCAACATCGGGTACTATTACGATGGTGGTAACCACTCCGCTTATTCCTTCAGTAAGCATTGCCGCTGTACCAAGCGGAGCAATTTGTGCCGGAACAAACGTTACATTTACCGCAACTGCCGGCAATACAGGCGGTGGTACAGTTAACTATAACTTTAAAATTGGCGTAAATTCTGTACAAAGCGGTGCTTCGAATACATACAGCAGCAGCGCCCTTGCCAATGGCAACGCGGTAACCTGCGATATTTCAATAACTGGCGGAACTTGTATATCGCCAAATACAGCTTCTTCGAATACAATCAACATGACTGTTAATCCGGTTGTTACTCCTTCGGTTGTCATAGCTGCTAACCCAGGAAACAATATTTGTGCCGGAACCAGTGTTACATTTACAGCTACCCCAACAAACGGTGGCACACCAAGCTACCAATGGAAACTGAACGGTGGAAATGTAGGTACAAACAGTGCAACCTATACAACAACAACTTTAGCAAATAGCAATCAGGTTTCGTGCGTGATGACATCGAATGCAACCTGTGCATCGCCAGCTACAGCAACATCAAATACTATTACGATGTCAGTAACTCCAACAGTTAATCCCGCTTGCAGCATAGCTGTTTCTCCAACCGGTACAATTTGTGCAGGAACAAGCGTTACATTTACAGCTACCCCAACAAACGGCGGCACACCAAGTTACCAATGGAAACTAAACGGTGGAAACGTAGGCACAAATAGTGCAACATACACCAATACTTCATTAGCCAATGGCAACCAGGTTTCATGCGTATTGACATCCACCGCAACTTGCCCCTCGCCACCTACCGCAACATCGAATCCAATTAACATAGTGGTAACCACCCCGCTTACTCCTGCGGTCAGCATCGGCGCTTCACCAAGTGGGGCAATTTGTTTAGGTACCAATGTTACGTTTACCGCAACGGCTACCAATTTCGACGGAGGTACAGTTACCTATAACTTTAAAGTGGCAGGAACCTCTGTTCAAAATACAACTGCGAATACCTGGAGTAGCAGCGCTCTGGCCAATGGCAATATAGTTACCTGCGATATTTCTGTGTCAGGCGGTAGTTGTTTAACGGCGAATACAGCTTCAGCCACTCCAATCACCATGACGGTTAATCCGCTATCGATGGCCGGTACAGCTTCGGCAATCGATTCAGAAGTTTGTTCGGGTGGTACAGCAATCCTCTCTTTAGCAGGATCTTTAGGTTCTATTCAGTGGCAGCAATCGCCTAATGGTACCGATAACTGGGTTTCAGTTTCAGGAGGAACGGGTGGAAACTCAAGTCCATACAATACTCCTGCTCTTACGGCACCAACCTGGTACCGGGCAGCAGTAAACGGTTTATGTCCTGCGGTTTTTTCCAATGCAGTACAGGTAAAGGTCAACCCGCGACCAACCTCCTTGATCAGTGGTACAACAACTACCTGCACAGGTCAAAGCGCCACACTCAGCATTGCCCTTACCGGTACTGCTCCCTGGAGCCTCACTTATACTGATGGTACAACATCAACACCTGTTACCGGAATTACCACTTCACCCTATACTTTTAGTGTACCCGCATCCACAAAAACCTATACCGTTACAGCCCTTACCGATGCGAATTGCACCGCACAAGCCGGCGATCTTACCGGCAGCGCCGTGTTGACAGTGAACCCAGGCTGTGTTATGCTGACTACCCTCAATCCGATACCAACCGCAACAGCGCCAAGCAATCAAACTTATTATAGTGGAGTGCTCACTGCTGCCATTCCGCTCTCCGGCACACCAGAAGGTGTTGTTTTTGATATCACAGGTGGAGCAGCTGTAGGTTTGGAAAATCAAACCGGGGTTACATCCGTTCCTTCATTTACTCCCTCATCAGGTTCTGCAACAATAACTGTAACACCAATATCAGCAGCTGGTTGTACTGGTGCCGGGAAAACCTATACCATAACAATTAATTCAACGCCAACTGTCACAGCACCGGCAAACCAATCGTATTGCGTGGGAGTTGCAACAACTGCGCTGACTCTGACAGGTACTCCCACGGGATTTGTATTTGATATAACCGGAGGCAGTTCGGTTGGTTTGACCGATCAGACCGGTTTAACAGCTATTCCGTCATTTACCCCAGTTGCAGGTACAACTACAGTCACAATTACACCAAAAGCAAACGGCTTTACCGGAACACCTGTGAGCTATGGTATTACAGTAAATTCCTTGCCAACTGTTAGTGCGGGATCCCCTTTTACAAAAACATGCACTTTGAATGCCACCGGAGCAGCCATTGGCGAAACTAATGCGTCGGGGTACACCTATTCCTGGAGTCCGGCTGCCGGCTTAAGTTCCGCAACGGCCAGCAATCCATCTGCAAATCCTTCAACGACAACTACCTATACGGTTACAAAGACGAATACAGCTACCGGATGTAGTACACAGGCAACAGTTGATGTTACGGTAGATAATACCTCTCCAACCGTAGCTCCAATCACCGGAACTACCTCGGTATGCGCCGGATCGACAACCATATTATCGAGCACAACGGTTGGTGGCGTTTGGAGTACCGCCAATAATGCCATTGCAACCGTATCGAACGGTGTGGTAACAGGTGTTTCGGGCGGTACTACAAATATCAGCTATACTGTTACCGGTTCAAACGGTTGTGCCACAGTCGTGTCAAGCTCTGTAACCGTTAAGGCGCTGCCATCTGTCAATGCCATCACCTCACAGGTTGTTTGCTCAGGAAGTTCCACAACGGCTGTTACATTAGCTTCCTCTCCTGCCGGATCAACTTTTGCATGGACCACCTCCGCAACAACCGGGATTACAGGACAAACAGCCGGCGGAACCGGGAACATCCCTGTCCAAATACTATCCACTTCAGCTGCATCAGCCGGAACCGTTACCTACACGATTACTCCAACCCTGAATGGTTGTCAGGGACCTGCCGGCACCTTTTCGGTTACAGTAAATCCATTACCAACATTGACCATAAACACCAATCTGTATGGCTGCGAAACCGCTGATCTTGCAAACGCAATTACGTCATTCACCGGGACGATAACTTATCCATCGGGGCAAAATGTCACCTCAAATGGGGGCTATACTATCCGGGCTACCATGGGTACCTGTTGGATCGAAAGAACGGTCATCGTACAAATCAATCCATTGCCTACCGTAACCATCGGCACGATAAACAATATCTGTGAAGGATCAACAGCATTTGCCATTCCTTTTACGGTAACAGGTGGTGCGAATCAATACACGCTGACAGGGACCGGGATTGATGCAAAGACGCTTCAAGCTTTAGGAGACTCTCCAATCGCAGCGAATTTAACATCATCCGGTTTCGGTACAAGAAACTTTGCACTGACGGTAAGAAACAGTACAACAGGATGCGTTTCCACTGAAGTTATGGGTTCGGTGACGGCCATTCCTGCTCCGGATTTATCGGATCCTTGCTTTTATTCCTGCTCAGGTATAGCTACAGGTATTATGCTTCCCGCAAAAGATGACTATGATTTGCCCCTTACCACTTATATCATTTACGACGCCGGTAATTCTGATGAACAGAATCAGCCATACAAAACTATCTCAGGAACCTTTACGGGTGAGGATGCAATAAATGCAATAAAAAACGACATATTGATCAATGAATCTACTGATCAAATAACTGTATCTTATGGGGTTATCCCATATGCCGGAGACTGTGCAGGAGTACCATTTTATATTGATGTACTGGTCAACCCTCTGCCATCCGCTCCAACTGGCGCTGCCACGCAATCATTTTGCTCAGGTAATTCACCTACTGTAGCGAATCTGGCGGCAACCGGGTCTGCCATCGGGAATGCCATTCAATGGTATGCAGTTTCAAGCGGAGGAACAGCGCTTGTCACCTCTACGCCTTTGGTCAATGGCACACATTATTATGCAAGTCAGTCGACTACCTGCGAAAGTACTGCAAGACTCGATGTTACTGCAATCATCAATGCCACGCCAGTATTGACGGGACTGACCACCAGCGCTTCCAGTGTTTGTGCCGGCGATCCTTCGGTAGTGACAATTGGTGCAACTTCTTTACCCAATGGGTCGTACACGGTAAATTATACCCTTACCGGGGCGAATGCACATGCTGCCACCGATGTAACAA
The DNA here is from genome assembly GCA_037133495.1 of Mariniphaga sp. Classification (GTDB taxonomy): domain Bacteria; phylum Bacteroidota; class Bacteroidia; order Bacteroidales; family Prolixibacteraceae; genus JAAFHB01. The sequence goes on from JBAXOA010000060.1 coordinate 15,341, forward strand.
TGACAGTGACCAGTGTTAACAGCGGCACTTTTAACATCAGTTCACTTTCGGTGCCAGGCACAACTACCCTGACCATCAACAGTATTATGCTCAACGGATGCACGACGAATGCCACCACCGGCAACAGCACGACTATTACCGTAACCGCTACCGGAACCTGGCTTGGAACTTCCAGCACTTCATGGAACAATGCCTCCAACTGGTGTGGCGGTGTTCCAATAAGTAGCACAAATGTTATTATCCCTTCGGGCACCACCTATCAGCCAATGGCGGATGTGACTAGCGCTGTCTGCAACAATCTCACAATCAACACAAGCGCTATACTTACCATCGGTGCCGGACAAGCGCTCACCGTCTCCGGTACGCTCACCAAGAGCGCCGGAACTGCCGGACTCATCTTGCAATCGGATGCCACAGGTACTGCCTCATTAATCAATGGTTCTACTGGTGTGCAGGCAACTGTCAACCGTTATATTACTGGCCACGACTCCGCCTGGCACTTCCTTTCAACACCAGTAAGCGCACAGGCCATTAACGGGACCTGGCTGCCGACAGGGACACTACCCGTAGCCTATGGAAATGGCACCAAATACGATTTATATGTCTGGAACGAACCGACCAGCTGTTGGATCTACAAATTAAACACCACAGCTGTAGTTAACTGGACCACAGTTCATCCGGGAGCAAATTTTGTAGTAGGCCGGGGATATCTCTATTCTGTTCTCGAAACGAATCCCACTAAAACCTTTGCCGGAACATTAAATACCGGAGATCTGAATTTTGCAATAACATCTACCACCGCGACACCTGAAAATAGCTTCAAAGGCTTTAACCTGGTGGGCAATCCGTATCCTTCCTCCGTCGACTGGAAAGGCGCAGGATGGAGCCGTTCCAGCTGCTTGCTCAATCCCGGCAGCGGTTATGATATGTGGATCTATAATCCAATAGTTGGGAATTATGGAGTATACAACTCAAGTGATGGAACAGGCATAGGTACAAACTCTGTCACCCAGTATATCGCCCCAATGCAGGGATTCTTTGTTCGGGCATCAAGCAGTGGCAATCTGGGATTCTCGAATGCCTTGCGGGTGCATAACGGAGCCAGTGATTGGAAAAGCGCCACTATCGACCCAAATCAGTTTAGCGTGGTGGTGAAGTCGGCGGCAGATCATATGTCCGATGAGGCGCGGTTGCTGTTTGGTTACCACGAAAACCAGCCGGGCGCGGCCAAGCTGTTCAGTCCGGTGGCGACGGCGCCAAGTCTTTACCTGCCTGCGGGTGGTCTGAACTACACAGTGCGCTACCTCACCGACACGATCGACAACCCTGTGGTTCCGGTAATGTTTAAGCCGGGGGTCAATGGCACCTATACGCTGCAGTGTAATTTCGAACCCACTAAGTTTGAAACGGTGCTGCTCGAAGACCTGAAAACACAAAATATCCAGGATCTGAAAATATCGCCGGCCTACCAGTTTAGCGCGACGGTATCGGATGTTGCGAATCGTTTTGCCCTGCATTTTGCACCCATAACCACCACTTCGCTGAAAGAGCTGCCGGGCAAAATCACCACCGACGGTCTCCACATCTTTATCGACCTGACCTTTGTAAGCGGCCCGACAGAAGTTATGGTGTACGATGTGCTGGGGCGCAAACTCTACGAACAGCAAGTACCGGGTGAAACCATTACGACGCTCAATTTTAATGCCGGCAGACAACTGCTGCTGGTGAAGCTGCAAAATCCGCAAGGCAGTTTATGCCGCAAGATAATCGGCTCCAATAAGTAAGTAATCTTCTAATGTTTAACTCATTAAAAATATTCATAAAGAAAAGAAAGAAAAAAAGAAAGAGCAAAAAACACAACAGGGAAGCAGCATAACAACCCGCTTTGGGGCTCATTACCAGGTAATGACAAACATTGTAAGTATGCAAAAACAACGATTTAAACAATTTTTTTTCTTAAACAAATAAAAACAATAACATGAAAAAATCATTTTTATTATTCGCAGCGATCGTAATGATCCTTAGCTTCTCAACAAATGTAATGGCGCAAACATCAGCAAAGGTAAGTGGAACTACAGCAGGTGCACAGCTGATCGTTCCAATGACACTAACTGAAACATCCCCATTGCATTTTGGCACCATCAATTTATTGGCTGCGGCAGGTGGAGATGTAATACTTTCTACTGCTGGTGTACGTTCATTTGACGCGGGTTTAGCCGCCTCCTTAGTAGCACCTCTTGCGACCAATGCCGCATATAATGTAACCGGGACTTATAATGAAACATACGCTTTAACACTGCCACCAACAATCGAAGTAAAGGAAACCGTTGGCGGAACTGCAACGATGACCATCAGTGCATTAAAGGCAAAGTTTAATGCAACAGGTGCCGATGCCGTTACGAGTACTCTTAATGGATCAGGGGCTGGCAATTTCAAAGTTGGAGGAACTTTAACAGTTGCAGCTTCACAACTTGGCGGTATTTATGCCGGAACATTCGATGTTTCTGTCGATTACAACTAATCAAACAATCCGATAAAGGGTGGTGCCCTAACCGGGCATCCCCTTTATTTAAACCACGCGGTTTGTCTTTATTTTCAGAATAATTTGTAAAATATAATGCCATGAAAAGCCATTTATTCCTCCTTGCACTTGCACTATTGGGTTTAAACATACACGCGGTTGCCCAAGGTGATCTGCTGATCACCCCAAAGCGGGTGGTGTTCGACGGAAACAAGCAACGCGAAGAACTCAGTCTGGTCAATATCGGAAAAGATACCGCCACCTATTCCGTCTCATTTGTTCACAAGAATATGCAGGAAGACGGCAGTTTCGTTACTATTGTCAAGCCCGATCCGGGGCAAATGTTTTCGGAGCCTTACCTTCGGATCTTCCCTCGTCAGATCACCCTGGCACCCGGTGAACCTCAGTCGGTTATGCTGCAATGCCGCCGTAAGGCCGATATGGCTGCCGGTGAATACCGCTCCCATTTATGGTTCCGTTCCGAAAAAGACTACCGCCCATTGGGAACCAAAGAGCTTTCAAAAGATTCATCACAGGTAAGTGTTCAGTTAATTCCGATTTTCGGTATCAGCATCCCAATTATTATCCGCTCAGGTGCAGTAAATGTAACGACCTCACTGAGTGATTTCAAGCTCGAAACCCAGCAAGATACCATTCAAATCCTGCAGTTCATCATCCACCGCGAGGGGAATTGCTCCAGCTATGGTAACCTGGTAATCGATTATGTTCCCGAACAAGGGAAGTCATTCCAGATTGGCAACGTGAAAAGTCTGGGCGTTTATTCCAATCTTAGTCAGCGAAAGGTATCCGTAAGATTAAATCATGTTCCCGGTCTTACCCTTAAAAGCGGAAGATTAAAAGTGCGTTATACCAGTCCCGATGAATTAAAATATACCATCTATGCCGAGAAAGAAATCAGCAGCGATGAATTACAAAGGATGAATTATGCGATTACGAGTGCAAAATGAAAACAATGATGAATTAGGAATTAGGAATTAGGAATTAGGAATTAGGTCCGCCAACTGGCGGAAGGAATTACGTTTCGCATATAAATCGAATGACCTCAGAGAGGTCCCACGTTTATAGAAAAATGATGAAGATAAAAGGTTCGACTCCGGCCGGAGTCGTATGTTTCGCGAAACCAGATTGTTTCTACAAACATACAAACCCGCCGGGTTTAGAAAAGAAAAGAAGAATGAAAAATTACGAATGAGGAATGAGGAATTACGAATTACGTCCGCCAACTGGCGGAAGGAATGATCAATTATAAAATGGTCAATGGTCAATTAAGAAAATGGAATTATGAAGTAACCCCTGTAACTCTTTTATAACACTGCGTAACCCTGTGTACCTGGAGGGAGAAATTAGGAATGATCAATTAGGAATTAGGAATGATCAATTAGGAATGAACAATTAGGAATTAGGAATGAACAATTAGGAATTAGGTCCGCCAGCTGGCGGAAGGAATTAAGACCGCCTGATGGCGGAAAGAATGAACAATTAGGAATTAATTAAAAAACAAAGAAAATGAACGCGACAGAACTATTTAAACATTTAAAATCAGGATTGATCACCTCAATCATCCTATGCTGTTGCGTTGGCTTTTCATTCGCTCAACCGGTACTGCCACAACGAACCATCACAATTTACGCTGCCCAGGGAATCCATTTCGGCACTTTTTGTCTGACCGGCTCCGCCGGAGGAACTGTAATCGTTGGCTGGGACGGGAGCCGCTCATCAACCGGAAGTATTGGATTACTGAACATAACACCAACAGCCCATCCTGCCATTTTTGAGATCAAATTATGCGAAGGACGAACTGTTAATATTGATTTTCAGGATGAAATCACATTATCCGACGGTAACACGGGAACGCTTACACTCAACCTTGGCCCGACAGAAAAAGGGGTTAACCACTCAACATTTTTCACCAACAGCGACTGCAACTTTGTCACACCATTGCGGGTAGGCGGAACACTTCATATTCCTGGCAACGCTATTCCGGGAACTTACTCAGGCAGTTTCTCCATCACTTTTAATCAGCAATAGATCATGAAAAAATTCAGTTTCAATAGAATGATCGGCATATTGCAGAAATTCCTGTTTCTGTTGCTGCTTCTGATCTCCATACCCGCTCTGGAAGGAATGGCACAGGCAACGATCTCCGACGAGGAGCGGTCACCCCTTGTAGCTTACGACGATATTCCGGTGCGTGTAATGGTGGAAGGATATAAGCTGTTTTATATCGACGCCATCTATGGAACGAATAAACTGCTGTACGTTAATGTCGAAGACCTCTTCAATACCTTGAGCATTCCCTGCATACCCGCGAAAAACGGAAATAACATCACAGGATTTATCGAAACAGAAAGCCGTAACTACTCCATCAACTTCGAAACCAAACAAATCATTATCGGCAATAAGACAATCAACTGCAAAAACGGCCTTGTCAAAGAGATGGATGCCCTTTATATGGAATCCTCGCTGTTTGCCGAAGCTTTTGGTATTAACTTAACCTTCAATTACCGTGCGCTGACGATCATTCTAAAATCCGATTTCGAACTTCCCATCTTCAAACAACTGCGTATCGACAAACTGCGAACCAACATATCGAAGATCAAAGGAGAAGTAGTAGCCGACACGATTATAAAACGTGATTATCACTTTGCAAAATTAGGTTCAGTCGACTGGGCAGCAGCATCGTACCAGACCTGGAACGGCCCGACGGACCATCGGCTTAGTCTTGGCGTTGGAACAGAATTACTTGGTGGTGAGGCCAATGCATCGGTTAATTATTACAGTCAGTATAAATTCGATAACCGCCAGCTGAACTACCTGTGGCGCTGGATCGACAACGATCAGTCTTTCATCAAACAGGCACAGGTCGGCAAGATCTCCAACCAGACGATTTCGTTTATTAATGCCCCGGTAGTGGGAGCCACAGTGCGAAATACCCCAACTACCATCCGCAAGGCTTCGGGGTATTATACCATCAATGAATTTACCGAACCCAACTGGAGTGTCGAGCTGTACATCAACAATGTGATGGTGGATTACACAAAATCCGATGCCTCGGGGTTGTACTCCTTTAAAGTGCCGATCGTGTATGGTTATACCACCCTTAAATTGAAGTTTTACGGTCCGCTGGGCGAAGAACGTACCGACGAACGGACCATGAATGTTCCTTATACCATTATGCCGGCCGGCGAATTTGAATATGGAGTGTCGGGTGGTGTGCTGGAGGATACCCTTTCGAGCCGTTTCGGAAAAGCTGAATTTAATTACGGGGTGAACCGCATCCTGACCGTGGGTGGCGGGTTGGAATATTTGTCGTCGATCGCCAATAGTCCGTATATTCCGTATGCCAAAATAACCTTGCAGCCCTTCAGCAAAATGACGATTAACGGCGAATATGCCTATGGTGTCAGAGCCAGAGGATTGCTGAATTTTTATTTCCGCCGCGATGCCTTGCTGGAGATCGACTATTCCAAATATGCCGAAGGACAGCATGCCACGCTTTTTAATGCTCCTGAAGAACGGAAAATAAAGCTTTCGATCCCGCTCAGGGTGAAGAAACTTGCCGGTTTTGCCCGGTTGGATTACACCCAGCTGGTGTATAAATCCTTTAATTACAATCAGGGGAATATGATGTTATCGGCATATTATCAGCAGTTTAGCGCCAATTCGGCTACCATGATTAACTGGCTGGGCGATCTCTCGCCTTATGCCACCACTGATCTGGCCCTCTCGTACCGTACAAAAACGGGTTACACGATCCGTCCGTCGGCACAATATAACATCGGCGACGGGAAGCTGATCAACTGCAAAATGACTGTCGAAAAATACATTCCCAGAGGAAACTTCTCGGTATCGTATGAGCGGAATGTACTGTACAGTGACAATTTTATCAATGTCAACTTCAAATACGATCTTCCTTTTGCCCGCACCAATCTTTCGGTCTCGCGCAGTGGCGGCAATACCATTACCTCAGAAAGTATCCAGGGATCACTCGCCTTTGGTGGTGGCAACGGATATGTTCACAGCAGCAACAACTCTTCGGTGAGCAAGGGTGGACTTCTGCTTTATCCATTTCTTGATTTGAATAACAACGGGATATTCGATCGCGGAGAGCACATGGTGAAGATCACCAATGTGAGTATCATGGGTGGAAAAGTGCTGTTTAACGACAAAGATTCTATCGTACGGATTCCGGATCTGAATGCTTTTACCAATTATCTGGTCGAATTTCAGGATAATGATCTGGAGAACATTTCCTGGCGGTTTAAGAAAAAAGTGTACCAGGTGATGATAGATCCCAATCAGTTTAAGCGGATCAATATTCCTGTTGTCCCGGTAGGCGAAGTGAGCGGGATGGCTTATCTGAACAAGGATAACATTCTGAAGGGGCTGCGAAGGATTCTGATTAAGTTTTACAGGCGGGATAATGATAAGCTTATTGCCAAAACACTTTCGGAAGCAGATGCTTTCAGTGCCAGCAGGCTGGTAGCGCAAACGCTTTCGGAAAGCGACGGGTATATTTATTACATCGGTCTCGAGCCGGGCGATTATTATGCACGTGTCGATGCTGAGCAACTTCGAAATCTAAAGATGGTCTCGTCGCCGGAAGTGATTCCGATCAAGATTGAGCAAACGGTTAACGGGGATATCGTAAGTGGTATGGACTTTATATTGAGTCCGGCAGTTGAAACAGCCCCGGAGGGTCCGGTAAAGGCAGTTTCTGCTGATCTGGTTGCCAGAACTTCAGCAGTTAAGTCAGAGCCGGTGGCAGGTGGTGCGGTTACGCCTGAAAATGTGAAGCATATATCGGCTGTTCTGAAGAATTACAAGAATTCAGTGATTGAATATGAAGGTGATGTGGTTCAGGTTGGAGCTTACAAGAGCCGGACAAATGCCTATGAGATACGCCAAAAACTGTGGGATCGGATGGCAGTTCCTTCTGTTGTGATATTGGAGAATAGTTATTATAAAGTGATCATAACAGGTTTTGCGAATCGCGGATTGGCAAGAGTGGCTTCTTTACGGTTACCGAAATCGGATTTCCCGGATTTGTATGTTCCTGTGGTTAAGCCTAATGCATCGATTCAGGTTGGCGAATACAAGAAAGAAAATGAAGCGGTAGCCGCTCAGCAAGAATGGGCACAATTCACTAAAAAGCAAGTTATTATCCTTTTTGAGAATGGCCTTTTCAAGTTACGCATTCCCGGATTTGCCAATCGTACCACAGCAACGAAATATGCTGCTGAGATGGGAAAATCGATTATACGATAAAATGGCTAAAATAGAGACAGATGAAGTCATTAAGATTTTTTTAGTACCTTTGCGCTACGGTAATTGTATTACTACCTTAAAATTATTTATTGAATGACTAAATCGCAAGATACCTTTAACAAGAAAGAAAAAGAGAAGAAACGTTTAAAAAAGCGGCTGGAGAAGACCCAGAAGAAAGAAGAACGCAAAGGCAACTCGCAAGGTGGTGACCTTGAGAATATGCTGGCTTATGTTGATGAGAACGGAAATCTTACCGATACCCCACCGGATCCGTCAAAGAAAAGAAAAGTCAATGCGAGTACTATTGAGATCAGTGTTCCCCGCAGAGAAGAGGAAGATGAGATCACTGTCAGAACGGGTCGGATTGAATTTTTCAATGATTCGAAAGGTTACGGATTTATCAAAGAAAACGACACTCAGGAGAAATTTTTTGTGCACGTCAACGGTCTTTTGCAGGAAGTTAAAGAGGGCGATGTGGTTACTTTTGAACTTGAGAGAGGCTTGAAAGGGATGAATGCAATTGAGGTAAAAAAAGTATAATTTTCGTTTTCATAAAATCAGAATATTGAGGTGTAAAAACTCCGAAGGAGTTGAATGTTAGTGACCCCCAGAGAAACTGGGGGTGATAGAAATGTGAATGAAAGCAACCCGGTACGGGTTGAATTATTATTTACACCAAATATTTTTCAACAAAGTCAACACCATTCTCCTTTAGTAACCTGATAAACTCTTCCCGAAGAGTTTCCCTTTTGTGATGTTCCTGCTGATTAATGACATATTTTATAATTTTATCCTTCTCTCTGATCGACAGAGTGAATGCCCCATAACTTTCAGCCCAAAATGAAAACAACGGATAGATGCCCCTTTCTTTTATCCAAATTGAGCTTGAGACTTTGATATCTTTAACCAAGTCCGCCAAAGCAATTGATGGGTGAAGATCGCAGATAATATGAACATGGTCTTCAACTCCATTGATTCTGTAAAGTCGGCATTTTTTGTTTTTATAATTTGTAAGTTACAAAATATTGTGCAATAATTTTAAGGTGATGTTTCGTTGAATAACATTTAATTCAACCCGTTTCGGGTTGCCGTTCAGTAGTTTCGCGAAAGCCCCCAATAAAAATTGGGGGTCATTAAGATTTAGCCACCTTTGGTGGAATTATTCCTGGCCACAGAGCAGCTAATTACTGAATTATTAAAGCAATTGTTCAAAACAATTTCTGCCTGTGGCTGTTTATAGTCAGTACTACCATCGGTAAATCAGGGTAATCGGTCCTCTGTTCAGCCGGTTGAGTTGGTAAATTTAAATCCATCCTATATGAAAAAATTAGCCTTCGTGATTATTGCACTGGCGCTATTGGGTGCCTGCCAGTTAAATTCAAAAAAGAATTCGAATTCTGTCAGGACGATTGTGCCTGACAAAGACAATGCCGGGTTAAAACTTCCTGACGGTTTTTCTGCCCTTGTATATGCCGATAATGTTGGTCATGCGCGGCACATGGCGATTAATGCGAATGGTGATGTGTATGTGTCGCTTAGTAATTTGAAAAATGGCGGCGGAATTGTATGTCTCCGTGATTCAGACAATGATGGCAGGGCAGATGTGATCAAGTACCACGGCATTTTTGACGGAACGGGGATCAAAATTCACAACGGGTATGTTTATATAGGAGCAGATACAATTGTTGTACGGTATAAACTTGCAGCCGGGGAATTGGTTCCTGGCGCAACTCCCGAGGTTATTGCCAAAGGGTTTACGCCCCAAAGCCAGCATGCTACCAAACCATTTGCGTTCGATAAAGTTGGCAATATCTATGTAACGGTGGGTGCACCATCAAATGCCTGCCAAATGCAGGACCGCACAAAAGGCTCACCTGGGATGGATCCTTGTCCGATTCTTGATCTGCATGGCGGGATATGGCGTTTTAAAGCCGATGTTTTAAATCAGGATCAGGTCAAAGATGGTTACCGTTATGCAACCGGAATCCGAAATGCTGTTGCCATCACATGGAATGATACCAATAATAGTTTATTTGCCGTTCAGCATGGAAGAGATCAGCTTGGCCAGTTTTATCCTGAATTATATAACGACGAACAAAGCTCACAACTTCCGGCCGAAGAGTTTTTATCTGTCAAAGACGGATCAAACTTTGGCTGGCCTTATTGCTATTACGATCCAATGCAAAAGCTCAAAGTGCTGGCGCCTGAATATGGCGGTGATGGCAAAAAACCAGGAAGATGTTCCAGCGCCGAGAATCCGATCATGGCATTTCCTGCCCATACGGCCCCGAACGATTTGCTGTTTTACACCGGGAGTATGTTTCCCGAAAAATATAAAAATGGCGCTTTCATCGCATTTCATGGTTCATGGAACCGTGCCCCATTACCACAGGAAGGATATTATGTAGCATTTGTGCCTTTTAAAGGGGGTGTTCCTTCCGGTGAATGGGAAATATTTGCAAATGGTTTTGCAGGGATTGATATGATAAAGAGTCCGGGTAATGCAAAGCACCGGCCATGTGGCCTGGC
>JBAXOA010000061.1:0-25336 GCA_037133495.1 Mariniphaga sp.
AAGAGTTGTTCCGGCCAGATCCTTATTGACTGAAAGAACTGTTCCTTTTTCATCCATGTCATATGAGGATTGATAAAAGCGATAACCCCTGTGTTTCAATACATTATTCATAAATATTTTAGAATCTTGTTTCAATCCTAACTCAGGATCTGAAAGTGTTATATGACTTTCGTACGAGGAAGGACTGTTGGATCCGGGATATCTTTCAAGGACAAAATCGTTTAATTTCAAAGAGAAAGGCAATACGGTTTCTTCAGGTCCTATCCATATTTTGTAATTAACCCCTTCGAAGGTTCCAGCGTATTTTGTGGACTCATTTTGTGATGAGGTCCAAAGTGTCACCAATTGCTGTTTTTGATTGTCTGTCAACTGAATGATTAGTGCATTTTCACCCGTTGCCGTTCCATTACCCGAAGCAGCGACTGCTCTTGCAGCAGGCAAAAATCTTTTCAATACAAGAGTAGTACTGCCAGTGCGATAAATTACTTTTGGAGAGCAAGGCATTTCCTTTCCCGGGGCAATGAAAAGAGCGTCTTTCCCCTGCATATCCATACTTTTGATTGAATCTTTGGAAGTAAATCTTAGTGAATCACCCTTAAAAGCAAAGCGGATATCTGCATCAGTATTAAACCCTATTCTGGCTCCGTTTGCATTGATAACCTGTCCCACATGAAGCAATTCAGTTTGCATACCCCCATTTTGAGCGTAAACAAATTCGATGATTGGTTCACCCTGAGGATCGGCCTCTAAAGTCCTTTGCGCATCAATATAATAGTCAACAGATTTAATTTCAATTGATTTACCTCCAATTTTTATTGCATCGGAAAACTTATTCGAGGATAGTGAAGCTACGCTGGCCGGCTTTGAAAATCCTTGCTGAACACCCTGAAAATCGGCAATAATATTAAATTTTGAATCGGCAGAGACGATCGTATTTGCACTTTCACCTTCGCGGATATGCATAACACCTTCCTTACCAATATAACGGGTTACTCCGGCTCCAAGAATAATTAAAATAAAAGAGATGTGGAATATTCCCATCGGCAATTTCTGAAGCCGATACATTTTATATTTAATAAAATTGGAAAGCATATTGACCGAAAGCAATAGCAAGATCAGTTCAAGCCACCATGAGTTATAAACGAGGGTACGGGCAGCTTCAACGCCATAGGAATTCTCTACAAAAGTTGCGAATGCCAACGCAAATGCGAAGACCAGCAGCAGAAAACCGGCTGTGGCAACCGAAAAAAGGAAATTAAAAAAATTCTTCATGAGAGTAAATATTTAGAGTGCGAATACATAGATAAAAAACAAAAGCCGGTATTGTTCAACGGCTTTTATACTAAATTAAAACATTTCTATTTTATAAATCTTCGTGCATCTTTTAACAGACCTGGAATTCCTGCCGGCTCTTTGCCACCTGCAGTCGCATAAAAGGGCTGACCGCCACCACTTCCATTGACTGTTTTAGCCAGCTCGCGAATAATAGAACCAGCATTTAAGTTGTTCTCTTTGACAAGGTTTTCAGAGATCATTACCTGAACATTGGCTTTACCGTCGATTTCAGCAGCGAGTACTAAAAAAAGATTTTTGACTTCACCTTTAAGCTGAAAAGCAATATCCTTTATTATTGCTGCATTTTCAACTTTTAACTGATGCGCCAGAAAATTGATTCCACCAACAGGCTCAATTAAAAGCAGGAGCTCCTTCTTTAATTTGCCGGCAAATTCTTTCTCGAAGAGTTCAACCTGCCTGGCAAGCAACTGATATTTAACAAATAATTCTTCGGCGGCAGATTTAAGGTCAGCCGGATTATTGAATAAGGAAGCAACTTCCTTTAGGGTTTTTAAATGATTACTGACATATTCTTCTGCTTTCTCCGAAGTAATGGCCTCAATTCTGCGAACTCCGGCCGATATCGATCCTTCTGAAAGAATCACAAACTGACCGATAGATCCTGTAGCCTCAACATGAGTGCCTCCGCACAGTTCTACCGAATCGCCAAAACGGATTACCCGTACATGATCTCCATATTTTTCACCGAATAAAGCGATTGCCCCCATGGATTCAGCCTCCATAATAGGAACTTCACGACGTTCATCCCGCTTTTCATTGGCTCTGATAAGTTGATTGACCCGTTGTTGAATGCGTGCCAACTCCTCATCTGTGACTTTTTGAAAATGGTTGAAGTCAAAACGAAGTGAATCAGGCGTTACAAGTGAGCCTTTTTGCTCAATATGAGTCCCAAGAACTTCGCGTAATGCATGATCGAGAAGATGAGTTGCAGTGTGATTATTTTCTGTAAGTCTGCGGTTTCTTAAATTAACTGCAGCTGTAAAAATTGCTTCCGGGTCGGCAGGAAGCGTTTTTGCCAGATGAACGGTGAGGTCATTCTCTTTTACTGTATCAAAAATCACCACGCTGTTACCACCAGATTCTAACGTACCGGAATCACCGGCCTGGCCTCCTGATTCTGCATAAAATGGAGTAGTATTGAAAACTAACTGGTAATATTCCCCCTTTTTACCTTTAACTTTACGGTAGCGCCTTATTTTCACTTTCGACTCAAGGGTGTCATACCCCACGAAACCTTCACCATCGGCTTGTTGAAGGTCGATCCAGTCGCCGGTTTCAAGTTGCGTTGCGCTGCGGGAACGATTTTTCTGCGCTTCCATGGCCAGTTCAAACTCTTCGCGGTTTACTGTTAATCCCTGTTCACGAAGTATCAGCTCAGTAAGATCAAGCGGAAATCCGAAAGTATCGTAAAGCTCAAAAGCAACATTGCCACTTACTTCCAATCCGTTCTTCTTTTTTGTACCATCAATAATGGTATCGAGCAACTTTATTCCGGTTTCAAGGGTACGCAGGAAAGAATCCTCCTCTTCGCGGATCACATTCACGACAAGCTCTTGTTGTTTAATTAGTTCCGGAAATGCTTCTCCCATAGTTTCGGTTAAAACCTTAACCAGTTGATGGATAAATGGTTTCCTGAAATCAAGAAAAGTGTATCCGTAACGGACAGCACGGCGCAGGATGCGACGAATGACATAACCCGCTTTATTATTTGAAGGCAGCTGACCGTCGGTAATCGCGAAAGAGATCGCTCTGACATGATCGGCTATCACACGCATGGCAATATCCGATTTTTCGTCTGTACCATATTTTTTGCCGGCGAGGTAGCCTATTTGAGTGATTATATTTTGAAAGACATCGGTATCGTAATTCGATTGTTTTCCTTGAATTACCATGCACAGCCGTTCGAAGCCCATTCCTGTATCAACATGTTTTGCCGGAAGTTCTTCAAGCTGGCCATTTGCTTTACGGTTAAACTGGATAAAAACAAGGTTCCAGATTTCGATTACCTGAGGATGCCCTTCGTTTACGAGGTCACGACCGTTAATCTTTGCTTTTTCGTTCTCATTTCGGATATCAACATGAATTTCGGAGCATGGGCCACAAGGTCCCGAATCACCCATTTCCCAAAAGTTATCCTTTTTATTTCCTTTCAGGATACGATCTTCAGGCAGGTATTTGAGCCAAAAACCGTAAGCTTCTGAATCCATCGGAACGCCATCCTTTACGTCCCCCTCAAAAATAGTAACATATAATTTGTCAACGGGAATTCTATAGGTTCCAACCAGCAATTCCCATGCCCAGTCTATTGCGTCCTGCTTAAAATAATCACCAAATGACCAGTTTCCCAGCATCTCAAACATGGTATGGTGATAGGTGTCGTGCCCAACTTCTTCGAGGTCATTGTGTTTGCCCGAAACCCTCAGACACTTCTGTGTATCAGCGATTCTAGGACTTTTCGAAGTTGAATTGCCAAGGAAAATATCTTTAAACTGATTCATTCCTGCATTGGTGAACATCAGCGTTGGATCATTTTTAACAACCATAGGTGCCGACTGAACAATCACATGCGCCTTGGATGCAAAAAAATCGAGAAATGTTTGACGTATCTGTTTTGAATTCATAAATTTCTATTAAACGTTGCAAAATTAGATTATTTCGTTAATTTTGGCCATATTGAAATGAAATAAATGAATTAATAGATGGGTAAAACCAATTACAGATTCAATCCTGACACATTAAGCTTTGATAAAATCGAACGCAACATCAAAACTTTGGTGAAGCGGGTACTTGGATATTTATCAACAGGCGTGGTCTCCGGGGTAATCTTTTTCTTTATTTTTCTTCAGTTTTTTGATCCTCCGCAAACTAAAAAGCTGAGGAGGCAAAATGAACAGTTACTTTCGCAATACAGCCTGATGAATAAGGATTTCGAGAAAATTTCGAAAGTGTTGGAGGACATTCAGAATCGGGATGATAATATTTACAGGGTTATTTTTGAAGCAGAGCCTATTCCTTCAACGGTGAGGATGGCCGGTTTCGGTGGAGCAAACCGATATTCAAAACTGGAGGAGATGGATAATTCAGCCTTGATTATCAATACGACCCGAAAACTTGATATTCTTTCCAAACAAGTCTTTGTTCAGGCCAAATCATACGATGAAGTGGCCAGGATGGCAATGAATAAAGAAAAAATGATTGCCAGCATGCCTTCAATTATGCCGGTTTCAAATAAAGATCTCAAACAAACCGCTTCAGGTTGGGGAATGCGGATGCACCCAATCTATAAAATACTAAGGTTCCATTATGGCATGGATTTTACAGCCGCGATCGGCACCGATGTATTTGCCACCGGGATAGGAGTAGTAAAATCAGCTTCACGTGAAACCGGATATGGGAATACAATTGTTATTGATCACGGATTTGGATACGAGACCTATTATGCCCATTTAAGCAGGATTAATGTTAAAGAAGGGCAAAAGGTAAACCGTGGAGATGTTATTGGATTCGTTGGAAGCACCGGAACATCAACTGCTCCTCACCTTCATTACGAAGTCAGCAAAAACGGACAAAAAGTAAATCCTCAAAATTATTATTTCCAGGATCTCACACCTCTTGAATACGAGAAGATGATCGCCATCTCATCAAATATGGGACAGAGTTTCGACTAAAAAGAAATTACTATGGCATTCAGAGAACCAAAATCAGAGAAGCATTATTACGCCATCGGCGAGGTCGCAGCGAAGTTTGGGCTCGCTCCTTCGACATTACGCTTTTGGGAGAAGAGCTTCGATACCATCAAGCCCTTTAAAAATAAAAAAGGTGACCGGTTCTACACTCAGGAGGATATTGATCATCTGTCGCTTATCAATCACTTAGTGAAAGAACGCGGGATGACACTCAAGGGAGCTAAAACTAAAATCAAGGAGAATAAGGCAGAGACCGAAAACACCTTTGAAATAGTAAAAAAATTACAGGAAATCAAAAGCTACCTCCTGGAAATACGGGAAGCCTTGTGATCCGCTTAAACCCCAAACTTTTTTTTTAATCGCCTCATAAAAAGTTAATTAATCATGACTATCAGGGAGATCATCAGTTATCTTGAATCCGTTGCCCCTCCGGCTTATCAGGAATCGTATGATAATTCAGGACTCATTATCGGTGATCCGGAAACAGCTGTCACCTCGGCATTAATTACATTGGATATAACAGAAGCTGTTATTGACGAAGCAATTGAAGCAGGATGCGAACTCATTATTGCACATCATCCTATTCTTTTCAAAGGGATTAAAAGGTTAAACGGGAATTCGTTCGTTGAACGCTGCGTGATTAAGGCAGTCAAAAACGATATTGCGATATATGCTGCTCACACCAATCTCGATAATATAACTGGTGGTGTCAACTCAAAAATCTGTGAAAAAATAGGGTTAACGAACATAAATATACTCGTTCCGGCAAAAGAACAACTTTTCAAACTGGTCACTTTTATTCCGAATGATCATCTGGAAACCGTTCGGGAAGCAGTTTTCGCAGCCGGCGCAGGAGGAATCGGAAGATATGACAAATGCAGCTTCAGCGCAGATGGAACGGGGACATTTCGCGGAGGCGAAGCGACGAATCCCTACGTTGGAGAGCCTGGCGAGTTTCACTTTGAAGAAGAAGTCCGGTTCGAAACGATTCTGCCCAAACACTTGAAAAATAAAATAATTCAGGCTTTACTAAATGCTCATCCGTACGAAGAGGTGGCTTATGACATATATCCACTCGAAAACACCCTTCAGGAAATTGGAGCAGGGATGATTGGAGAACTCCCCGGCGCTGAAAATGAAATAGATTTTCTGTCCCGTTTACTTGAAATATTCGGTTGTACAACAATCCGGCACACCTATTTGCTGGGAAAAGCTGTGAAAAAAGTAGCTGTTTGCGGAGGTTCAGGTAGTTTCCTTCTTTCTGCGGCGATTGCTGCAGGAGCCGACATCTTCGTTACTGCAGATATGAAGTATCATGATTTTTTTGATGCCGAAGAGAAAATCGTAGTTGCCGATATTGGACACTATGAAAGCGAACAATTTACGAAGGAGCTTTTTTATGAAATACTTATAAAAAAATTTCCTAACTTTGCACTCCGTTTATCGGAAGTAAAAACAAACCCTGTATTGTATCTTTGTCAGAGGTAAAAAATCGTAAAATTTCAGAATATGTCAGTAAATACTATCAAATCGGCCGAAGGAAAAGAGGTTTCTATCCAGGAGAAACTTAAAATGCTCTATGAACTTCAAACAGTTGCATCAGAGATAGATAAGATCAATACATTGCGTGGCGAACTCCCATTGGAAGTTCAGGATCTGGAAGACGAAATTGTGGGTTTAAAGACACGTCTTGCGAATTTCAGTGAAGAAATAAAAACGCTGAACTTTGCTATCGGGAATAAAAAAACTGAGATCAAAGATTCGAAAGCCAAGATCGATAAATATAAAGAGCAGCAGGAAAACGTACGTAACAATCGCGAATTTGACTCTCTTTCGAAAGAAATCGAATTTCAGACACTTGAAATTGAGCTCTCTGAGAAGAAAATACGTGAATTTACAATGGATATTAAATCCAAAACAGAAGCTGTTGAATCCTCTGAAAAATTGCTTAAAGAGCGTGAAGACGACCTGATCAGAAAAAAGAAGGAATTACAGGAGATTACTGCCGAAACTGCTGTTGAAGAAGAGAAATTAAAAAGCAAAGTGACCAAAATTGAAAGTCTTATTGAAGACCGGTTAGTAACGGCATTTAACCGTATCCGTAAAAATGCACGTAACGGACTCTCTGTAGTTACAGTACAACGTGATGCATGTGGCGGTTGTTTCAATAAAATTCCACCCCAACGACAGTTGGATATAGCATCAAGAAAGAAAATTATTGTTTGCGAATATTGCGGAAGAATTCTGGTTGATAAAGATATTGCCACTCCAATTGAAGAGACAGAACATCCTGCTTAAGGAACTGCCGGATTTTATAAAATATAGCTTAATGCCCTCTGAATTTCAGGGGGCATTTTTTATATCGGTGCAGTAACCGGTTCAACCGATTTAACCAATTATCAACAGCTAAGTTCGGCAACAAACGAAATCATCCGATTATCATCCGACAACTTCACTGACGGTTCAATATCTTTGAATTATAACTCTCTTTCTTTTATTCATCTCAAAGATTTCAAAACTATGAATTCATTACGAAACAGTGCCAGGCTCATCGGCCACTTGGGTGACAATCCCAAAATGACAAAATTAAGCAGCGAAAAATCAGTTGCGAACTTCTCCGTTGCAACAAACGAAAATTTTCGTGATCACGATGGAAATAAAAAGTCAGAAACCACCTGGCATAAAATTGTGGCTTGGGGAAAACAGGCAGAATTTGCCGAAAAATATTTGAAGAAGGGGTCTGAGATTGCCGTCGAAGGAAAAATGACCAATCGTTCCTACGATGATAAAAATGGTGAGACGCACTACATCTCTGAAATTATTGCAAATGACATTTTAATTCTCGATAAGAAGGCGGAGAATTAACCCTGAATTATTAGACAGGAATGGCAAGAAAAGCTTTCATCCGACAATGGTGAAGGCTTTTATTATCGGGGAAACAAACCTGGGTAAAAATCGCTATTTTAATGGACAGGAAGATATTATTCATTAGCCATAACTTAAAACTATCTCTCCCATAAAAATTAATGCAGATCACTCGGCTTGTTTCATTGAGAAAGCAATTCGTTTCCGCGGAATATCAACTTCAAGCACTTTAACTTTTACATGCTGGTGCAACTTCACTATTTCACCCGGATCGCTGATATATTTACTGGCTAACTCACTGATATGAACCAATCCATCCTGTTTTACACCAACATCCACAAAGGCGCCAAATCTGGTAATATTGGTAACAATTCCTGGAAGAATCATACCGACCTGCAGGTCTTTCATCGCATAAACACCATCAGAAAATTCAAAAACCTTAATTCCTGACCGCGGATCAAGACCGGGCTTTGCCAATTCTGCAAGGATGTCATTTAATGTAGGCAAACCCACTTCTTCACTCAGATATTTTTCAGCTATAATTTCTGATTTCAGCTTTTCCCTTCCGATCAGTTCCTCGACTTTACACTTTCTGTCGGATGCAATCTTACCAACTAAAGCATACCTTTCGGGATGGACAGCTG
The DNA here is from genome assembly GCA_037133495.1 of Mariniphaga sp. Taxonomy (GTDB): domain Bacteria; phylum Bacteroidota; class Bacteroidia; order Bacteroidales; family Prolixibacteraceae; genus JAAFHB01. Next base: position 8,552 of record JBAXOA010000061.1, read on the forward strand.
AATTATCAAGCGGATTGGCACCACCCGGAATCCGAAGAAATCCGGCGCATTGCTCAAATGCTTTCGGACCCATCCTGGGAACCTTCTTAAGGTCTGTCCGTGAGGAAAAAGGACCATTATCCCTGCGATAATCCACAATATTCTGCGCCAGTAACGGCCCAAGTCCGGAAACAAAATTCAGAAGGTGACTGCTTGCCGTGTTCACATTTACTCCAACCAGATTGACACATGATTCGACCACCGTATCCAGTCCTTTCTGCAACAACTTCTGATCTACATCATGCTGATACTGACCTACTCCAATTGATTTCGCCTCGATTTTCACCAGCTCTGCCAGAGGATCCATGAGGCGGCGGCCAATTGAGACAGATCCACGCACTGTAACATCAAACTGCGGAAACTCATCGCGTGCCACTTTTGATGCCGAATAGATAGAAGCCCCATCTTCGCTGACCATAAAGACCTGTAGAGGCCGGTCAAAACTTATCTTTTTTATGAATGCCTCTGTCTCGCGGCTTGCAGTACCGTCGCCGATAGCAATTGCTTCAATTTTATAGGTGCTTACCAAGGCCGAAACTTTTCGAATCGACTGGCTCACCTCCGACTGTGGCTGATGCGGATAGATTGTTTCGTTATGCAAAAGATTTCCCTGAGCATCAAGACAAACTAACTTACAACCACTTTTATAACCGGGATCGAGGGCAAGAACACGTTTTTGTCCGAGTGGCGCAGCAAGAAGCAGCTGCCTGAGGTTTTCAGCAAACACCCGGATCGCTTCAGCGTCGGCTTGACCTTTCGATGAACCGAAAAACTCCGTTTCTATGGCAGGGGCGAGTAATCTTTTATAGCTGTCTTTGATGGCCAATGCCACCTGAATACCACTGTCATTTCTGCTTTTTACAAAATAATTTTCCAATGAGAAAATTGCCTTCTCTTCGTCCGGACCGACGCCTAGCTTCAGAAACCCCTCCTTTTCGCCTCTGCGCATTGCGAGTAAACGATGTGATGGACAACGTTTTATAGGCTCAGAAGAATCGAAATAATCACGGAATTTAATCCCCTCTTCCTCTTTTCCTTTCACCACACGCGATGAAATAATGGCTTCGCGTGAGAAAAGGTTCCGGATACTGTTTCTGGCATGTTGATCTTCATTGATCCATTCTGCAATAATATCTCTTGCACCGGCCAGTGCCTCACCAACATCGGGAACTAAATCGTTTAAAAACCGTATGGCACTATTCTCCGGATCCTTTTCAAACTGTTTTAATATAAGCTTTGCAAGTGGTTCCAGACCTTTTTCGCGGGCTACCGTAGCACGGGTACGCCGCTTGGGCTTATAAGGGAGGTAAATATCCTCGAGTTCATTCAAGTCATAACATTGCTCAATCCGTGACTGTAATTCAGGAGTAAGCAGCTCCTGCTCGCTGATAGTTTTCAGAATGGTCACCTTTCGCTTATCGAGCTCATCAAGCTGCTCCTTTGCGGCCTTAATATTTCCAATCGCCACCTCATCCAGACTTCCGGTCATTTCTTTCCGGTAGCGCGAAATAAATGGCACCGTTGCACCCTCGTCGAGCAGCGTAATCGTATTGGCTATTTGCCTGATATTAATACCGAGCCGTTCGGCAATTAACTGATGGTTTTTCTGAACTGTCATAAAGGCAAAAATAATAAGAATCATGAAAAGGAAGGGTAAGGCAAATTGAAAATTAGCAGATGTGAGCATTTTTATATTAGTTCAAATTAGCGTATGTTTGATAGTACTAAATATCAATATTATGGATCAGCGCATAAAAAATATCATTATTGGTTTGTCCGTTATTCTTTTTGGATTTCTGGTGTATTATTTCAGTTACATCGTCACTTATATCCTCATTGCGGCAGTACTTTCATTGATCGGTCGTCCGCTGGTGAGGAAATTTCAGCAGATCAAAATCCGGAAATTTCACATCGGCAAGTCGGGTGCTGCTTCTCTCACATTACTGACACTCTGGATTGGATTAATCAGTTTTTTCGGATTCCTGATTCCGATGGTTGTCTCAGAAGTTAACCAGCTGTCGTCCATAAATATGCAAGAGGTAATTACCTATCTGAATAATGCTTTGGCTCAATTAAAGATCAGTTTTCCTCAGTTTGCGCCCAATATTCCAATCGGAGGAAATGTTGAAACGTATCTTGAAGCTCAGCTTAAAGGACTGCTAAATGTAGATGAGGTGAGCCGCGTATTTGGATCTTTAGCTACAGTGCTGGGAAATATCTTTATGATGATGTTTTCTGTGTCGTTTATCCTGTTCTTTTTTCTGAAAGAAGAGGAGCTGTTCCGAAACTGGATCCTTGTAATTGCACCTGTAAATTACGAATCACGCGTTTCGAAGGTAATGGATAAAGTGGGTGACCTTTTAAAGAGATATCTTGTTGGGATCTTATTTCAGGTCGTTGCCGTAATGATGCTGTCAATACTTGGGTTTACCATTGCCGGGCTGGGATTTGGTCATGCCGTAGTTGTTGGGGTTTTTGCCGGAATACTTAATGTTATTCCATATATAGGTCCATGGATTGCTGCTATATTCGGCCTTGTCGTTGCAGTGGCCAACAATCTCAATTCAAATTTCACCGAAGTTACTCTTCCGCTTATGTTTTGGATAATTATTGTGGTGATGGTGGTACAGTTTGTCGATAATATGATTTTCCAGACGGTAATTTATTCAAATAGCGTCAAGGCGCATGCGCTCGAAATCTTTTTCGTGATTCTGATGGCAGGAGGCATGGCAGGAATACCCGGAATGATCCTGGCTATTCCGGTTTATACTGTTCTCAGGGTTATTGCAGGGGAATTTCTGTCGGAATTTAAGATAGTTCAACAACTTACACCAAAAGAGGAGGAGGCAAATTAGACTTTATTTTGGGTCAGGAGATTTCCAAATCGCCTGTCTTGTATCAATCGCCCATTTGTCTTTAATTTTTCCGCGATTTCCAAATCGCCTGTCTTGTGTCAATCGCCTATTTGTTTTTAATTCTCCTCGATTACAAATCGCGCAACCCTTTTTTTTTATCGGGTCACACTAAGATATTAACGCATTAAACACAAGGAAAAGAAACACAACCAGTGCGTATGAATTAATCAGTATGAATGCTTTATGAATTGTTTTTGAATTCTTTTCACCAAAAAGAAAGCGATGAAACAACATTATAAATGCAAAATTCATGCCCACCAGAACGATAATAAATAGTGGTTTGAAGTTAAATCCAAAAAAAGGAAACAGCATCAGAAAAAGCGAAGTGATCACCCCCCAGTAAAAGACAACCGTTTTTATTTGTCCTTCGTTAAGCATTGTTGAAATGGAGGAAAATCCTGCCAATTCATATTCTTTGCCATATTTGATCATTAAAAGCCAGAAATGAGGAATCTGCCAGAGAAAAACGAAGATTGCTATAAAAATGGCATTAAGGTGAAAGACATAAAAGCCGGCAGAAGTCCAGCCCATCAGCGGAGGTACTGCTCCGACAACAGCTCCCGGAATGATTGCAAGCCAGGTACGGGTTTTTAGCGGGGTATAAATCAGATTATAGAAAACAATATTGGAAAGCCCCAGCGCCATTGGAAGCCAGCCATTAAGCCTGAGCAGCAATGCTCCGCCAAGCAACAATACAGCAGAGATGAGGGAGGCAGAACGCATAGAAATTTCGCCGGCGGGAATTGGTCTTTTTGAAGTTCTGGGCATCAAAGCATCACGCCGGCATTCCTGAACCTGATTGAGCACTGTGGTGCCGGCAGCCAGAAAGAAAACTCCGGCAAACAGAAAGAGTACTGAAACCGTCGGGGTACTGCCGGTAAGAAAATAACCTGTCGTCGCCGAAAAAGTGACCATCAAAGACAGCCTGATTCTTGTCAGCCTGACTAATACTCCAATTTTTTGTTTCAAGTTATTTTTTTCCACCTTCTTTTCTGAAATAATCAACAATTTTATCAAGGTCTTCTCCCTTGAGTATATCTTTGTAGGGTTGCATCAGCCCTTTATTAAATCCCTTAACGACTTCTGCATTCGGATTGATAACTGACATTTTAATATAATCGTCAAATGCTTCAACCTCTTTTTCGCCCTGATCCGTAATCACAATTCTTTTAGATCCGTATAAACCCTTAAATGAAGGTCCGATAATTTTTGTGCCATCGAGTGAATGACAGGTAAGACAAGCATTCGCTTTGAGGAGTGCAAGACCGGGATCATCCGGCGTGTTGCCTGTCGCTTTAAGTTCCGCAATCCATTTGTTAAAATCCAAACTATCAAGAACTACCACCTTAGCGGTCATGGCTGAGTGTGCCAAACCACAATATTCCGTACAAAAAATATCAAATTTGCCTTTAGATATAGGCCTGAACCACAAATAATTATTATATCCGGGAATCACATCTTCCTTGACTCTGAAAGCCGGAATAAACAAACTATGATTGACATCTGCCGAAAAAAGATTCATTTTCACATTCCGGTTAAGGGGAACGACAAGATCATTCGAAATTTTTCCATCACCATAATCAAAACTCCATGCCCACATTCGTCCGATTGCTTTAATTTGCATGGCATCGGCCGGGACTTTACGCATTGGAGCAAAGCCAACCCATCCGTAATAAAACATCATCAAAACAAGAATAAGCGGAACTACCGTCCAAATTACTTCCAGTTTGGTATTGCCGGTGAATTGCTTCGGATTTTTAACCTTTTTCCGGGAAAAATGGATCAGGATATAAATAATGAGAGCGGTGATGCCGATTGTAAATATAAAGGAGACAGCAAAAATAAAAATAAAAGCCCTGTCAACTCCTTCGGCTAGATTGGATGCTCCAGAGAACATTGTTGTCATAGTTCGGAAAATTATCTAAAATAATAATCAATAAATGTGATCACAATTATTATTGTGAACAAGAGGAACACACCTCCCACCATCAAACGCAAAATAAGATTTTCAAATTTGAGGTGCATAAAATACGTTAAAACAATAGTTGTCTTGATCGATGCAAGTATAAGCGCAAGCGCAACTGTATACGCTCCCAGATGGAATTTAATTACTAAAATTGAGGTCGTAGTAAGCATCAGCAGAACAAGCAACACTTTCAAATTCAGTGCATAACTAGTAATATGACTTTCTTCGTGGTTCTTCATTCGAATAAATCGTTGTAAATCAGTTAATAATCGTTATAATATTACTTTAATATCATTTTAATACCATTATGATATCACCTTTATATCTCCTTTTGATACATAACGTTTGGCATTAATCAATCATTCTCTGCTAAGTAATCAGGTATAGCAGAGGAAACAGAAAGATCCAGATTAAATCGACTAAATGCCAGTAGAGTGCTCCATTTTCGTGCAATAAAAAATGTTCCTGATTTATTTTCCCGGATTTCACTCTCAGCATGATAATCGTCAATAAAATCCCTCCTACTACCACGTGAAAGAGATGCAATCCTGTCATCAAAAAATAGAGACCAAAAAACATTATTTCCCCGTGAGGAAGATTTCTCATTACATCGGAACCGGGATAAAGGTGGAGCGCAAATTTATGACCATATTCAAAATATTTGTTCATCATAAATACTCCGGCAAGCAGTAAGGTGATAAATATCAGGCCCATCGCTAAATTTGGCTGATTCTTTTGAATCGCAGTCAGCGACATTGCCACTGTCATACTGCTTACAAGCAACACTACGGTATTGGTTGCCCCAATAAAGGCATTGAGTTCGAGTGCGGCATGATGAAAATCTTCTCCGTATTTGGAACGCATCACTGCATAGACGATAAAAAGTCCTCCGAACAAGAAGAGTTCAGTAAAAAGGAACAACCACATCCCCATCTTGCCGGTATCGCTATCAATATATTCGCTGTGTTCTGTTGTTGACATAAATCTTACAGTTTTATAGGGTCAATTAATTGGTATGAGGATGATCAAAAACATAAGGTTCACGGGTAATGACAGGTACTTCGTCAAAATTTTCGTGCGGTGGCGGCGAAGGGATCTGCCATTCAAGTGTGACACCATGCCATGGATTTGCGGGAGCAATTTTACCCCGGCGGACATGGTAAATAAGGTTAGAGATCATCCCGATCAGACCAATAAAAAGAATTACGGCACCGATGGTAGAGATTGTTTGTCCCAATTGGAATTTCGGATCATAATCGAAATAACGACGTGGCATTCCTTGAAGTCCGATAATAAACATGGGGAAATACAGCAAGTTGAATCCGGTGAAGAGAAATCCCCAGGCAATGTTAGCCCACTTGATGGAGTACATCCTTCCATAGATTTTGGGATACCAGTAATGCATTCCCGCAAAAAATCCAAATCCCATCCCGCCGAAAATAATATAGTGGAAATGTGCCACTACAAAATCTGTGTTATGTGTCTGAATATCAGTTGCTACCGATCCAAGAGTAAGCCCGGTAAAACCACCAATAGTAAAGAGAAAGATAAATGAAATGGCATACAGCAACGGAGGTTTCAGGTCTACCGAACCACCATACATCGTTGACAACCAATTAAATACCTTTATAGCACTTGGAATGGCTACCAGGAAAGTAAGGAAGGAGAAAAACCAACGGGATTCATAACTCATTCCGGATGTAAACATATGATGACCCCAGACAAAATAACCGACAAGTGCAATTGCCAGACTTGAAAATACGATAGGCAGGTAACCAAAAACAGGTTTCTGGCTAAAAGTTGGAAATATTTCAGTTACCACGCCCATTGCCGGCAATATCATTACATAAACTGCAGGATGAGAATAGATCCAGAAAAGGTGCTGGTATAAAACGGGGTCGCCACCAAGCGATGGATCGAAAAATCCGATATGTAACGTCCGTTCCGCGATCACCATCAGCAGAGTAATACCGACAACAGGAGTGGCAAGAAGCTGAATCCAAGCAGTGGCATATAGCGACCAAGGGAAAAGGGGCATTCGGAACCACGTCATTCCGGGTGCACGCATACGGTGAATCGTAACGATAAAATTCAAACCAGTGAGGATAGAGGCAAAACCGAGCGTAAAAGCAGCAGTCAATGCGATCACAACATTCGAGGACGCTTCAGCGCTGTACGGGACATAAAAAGTCCAGCCGGTATCGGGTGAATGACCGTTCGCAAACTGAGAATAAAGACCCAGACAGGCTCCGGTAATGTAAACATAGAATGAAAATAAGTTAAGCTTTGGAAATGCCACATCCTTTGCCCCGATCATTATCGGAAGCATGATATTCCCAAAAACAGCCGCCAGTCCGGGTATCACAACGATAAAAATCATGATAATACCATGAAGCGTAAACATTGCATTATAGGTTTGAGCCGTCATGATTGTTGCGCCTGGAGCGACCTTCTCAATCTTCATTAACAGACCTAAAACTGCAGCAGTACAAAAGAAGGTAGTAATTGCATACAGGTAAAGGAGCCCAATTCGTTTGTGGTCGGTTGAACTTAACCATGACCACAGACCGGTCTGATGATTTAGGTAATTTAAAGGAGGAGTTGGTGATGGACTGTTCATTCTTTGGTATCTTTAATTGATTTTTTTTCTGGAAGAAATTAATAAATAAGCCCCAAAAAACAACCCGATAATAAGTGTAAATGCACCAATTAAACGGGTGATTTGCAAAGTGTAAGATCGGCTTTGGGGATCATAGGCAAAGCAATAATCAAGCAATTTCGAACTGGTAGGGCGTACCAACCCTTTTTGCGCTTCAACTACTGCCATCTTCACATCGAAAGGAAGATAGGTGATGCCATACAAATAACGGGTTATTTTTCCTTGGGGGCTAAGCATAATGATCGTTGAAGGATGGGCAAAGTCAAGACCGGTAGGTTTGTACCTAAAGCCGACCGCTTCAGTGATTTTCTGAATATTCCCCAATTCTCCAGTCAGATAAGACCAGCTTGCCCGGTCTTTTTCCTGTATTTTCTGGACAAAATTGAGCTTTTTTATCCTCGCTTTCTCAGGTGTATCTTTCGTATTGAAACTGATCGTTATGATGTCGAAGTCTTTTCCAAGTGACAAATCTATCCTGCTGACCACATCGGCAACTCCATCAAGCAACGGACTGCAAAGTCCGGGACAATCAAAATAAACGAACGAAAGAATCGTTGGTTTATTAATCAGACTTCCGAGAGAGACCGTGTCGTTTTTTTCATTAAAAAATTTCAGATCAAGCGGAATTGTGTCTCCAAGCTTCTCAATAATACCAATTTCAACCTCCCGGTTAATGGGCAGCTGAGCATAAGCATTGAATAACAGCACACTAAACACAAAAATCAACAATAATCGTTTCATCAGAAGATAATTTGTTTTTTAATTGCCTGATGGAACACCTGAGTTATCTTCGTTCGTGTTTGCGAAGTGCAGATTCATGGGTGTTTCATTTCTATTTTATATTATCAAATATTATTCCTTTTCTCTTTCCGAAACCATTCCGGAAATCATTAGCGCTCCCCCCATTAACGAGGTATCTTTTAGCAATTCGATCAGTGCAAACTGCCATTTTTCAACATTAAAAAGTGCCGGAATGTGTATTGTCAGAATAAAAATTAGCAGAAGAACAGCTAAAAGAATTGTAGCTACTTTCACATATTTATTCAGAATAATACTCAGACTTGCCAAAATCAGAAATATTCCGGTCAGAATAATAGTATAAGGACCCAACGGAATAAATGAAGAGACTTCTCCGATATAAAAATTAAAGAAAAGGATATGATTCAATCCGAATATTGCAAATGGAATCGCGAAAAGTATTCGCCCGATTGCTGATAGATTCTTCATATCTTACTGATCAATAATTAAATAACACATCAATTGACGACATCCTGATCTTTTCCGGTTCCAGCCTTATAAATCGCTCTGATTTGCAGGAAAACGTATATAATAAATCCCCATGCTCCCAGTACCGCGATTGTATAAGCCATAAGCAACCAGATTGGGGTTTTTTGTACAACATTCCACATTGCCCTTTGTTCATTCAACGGAGGGCGATAAGTAGGAACTCCTATTGCCAGAGTGCTCTCGGCCTTAACTTCTCCAAAGGCGCCTTCATCGGACAACTTCACCACCAACTCCACAAATCCGGTTGAATCACCCGGAAGATCTTTCGGAAAATTGAAAAGTGCTTTCCCCAATGCGTCAGTATTGCGGGGCTCATCGATTATTAGATTTCCAAAATATCGCTTTGCAAATAATTTCACCTCGGCTCCGGCAACGGGTTGAATCGTTTTTTCCTTCATTCCTGTTAAGAGAACCTGAACCTGATTCGTCTCTTTCATCCATGACACCAACATTTTAGCGTTTGGGATAGCTACACCGGCCCCACCTTTATCTGTAGCAATTACCTGTACATATTTATCATTATAACTCCTGATATATGAGACAACACGCCATATGTCTGTTGTTGAGAGGGTATTTTTAAATGATGGCATCGGACCACGCCCTTGTGTAAGCTTAAATTGCATTCCCCCATCTGAGTTGCTTTGCATTTTGGCAGATGCGGGATCAGGTGGAATAGGAACAAGTTTAATAACATTGTTTTTACCAGGGTCACCATGGCAGGATTTGCAATTCGTATTATACAACTCTGCTCCTGCTTTACGCGTAGAATCGGAGAAAGCAAAAGGACTGTTTTTAGCCATATTCTCAGCCGGGACAATCCATTCCTGTGCAGACAAACCTAAAGAGAGCGACACAATCAATAACAGGGTTAAATATCTTTTAAACATAGGTTTTATATTATCAGTTTTTCTTGATATTTTCATCTTTTTCGGTTTCCTCTTCTGCCATTTCCCATATAGGTATAACGGGAAAGAATTTCACCAGCACTGTTATAATCATGACGGACAGCAGGATAGTCCCTATTGTGATGGCACTTTCAACAATAGTAGGATGATAAACCATCCAGGCATCGGGCACATGCTGCTTAGGCAGAAATGGATGATCCTGTGTAGGAACGACAATCAAATACCTTTTAAACCACGCCGCGATCAACACAACGATTGAAATGATCAGCATCGCAAAAGGTTTTCTGAAAAATCTGAAGAGCAACAGAATAATTGGAATAATAAGGCCCAATAACTGAACACTCCAAAACATAGTAGAATATTCGCCAACGAAAAGCTCGTGAAGATGAATGGCATCCGCCGTTTTCATTTTAAAGGCAGGAACAAGAAATTCGTTAATATTAAAGTATAAATACACAATTGAAACAAGCACGAGAAGCTTGCCCATCATGTCAAAATGGTATTCAGTAAGGTATTTATCGAGCTTGTAATTTGTTCTAACAAAATACATCAAAATCACTACAGCTGCAGAACCGGCAACAAAAGCTCCGGTAAGAAAGTAAGGGCCAAAAATTGAACTGTCCCAACCGGGCCTTAGCGTCACTGCAAACAGCCATGAAGTTACGGTATGAATGGCAAATGCTGTCGGGATGATCAGTATTAATAAAATTCTGACCGCTTTCAAAAGTATTTTATATTGCAGCGGGGTATGATTCCAGTTTACAGAAAGGATATCATATGTCTTTTGAAGCCAGACAGGAGTATGTCCGATGCGTCCTTTGCTGATTGCGAGATCTGGAATTAGCGGAAGAAAATACAGCAATGCGCTAATAACCAAATAAGTGGTAACAACTGTAACATCCCAGATAATTGGAGATTGTATCCGTCCATACAGAAATACGTAGGGAAGTCGTTCGGGGCGTCCCATGTCTGAAACGATGACAAGGCCGGCAATAGCCGCAAATGCAACAGCGATAATCTCCGCGATTCGGGCAATTGGTTTTACCCATTTAAAACCGATCAGCCCCAATACTGAACTGATCAGCATACCGACCAGGCTGGTAGCTACAAAAAACACAAAATTAGCTATGTACATTCCCCAACTGGTATAATCACGAAGACCGGTAACTATCAATCCCTTGTCCCACTGAATGTAATAAGCATAGATACAAGCTGAAAGTCCCATTCCCAGAAATCCCATCCAAATCAAAAAACCTTGGGTAATGCCCACCGGTCTTAAAATATCAGCTGCAATAGAATCGAGTTTTTTGTTGTGCAAAAAATCGGTATTTACTTCAGATGCCATAGTTTTGTATTTATTTTATAATTTATCATCCTTAAATTCAAAAAGTCTGTTTTTTGGAGGAAGGTAATAAACGCGCGGTTTAGTACCTAATTCGGGCATCAGCTGATATCCGGCATTAACCTTTAGCAGCTCACTAAGACGATAAGTTTCTTTAGTGGTGCCATTGGTAACTGCATCCTGATTCTCGTCGCCAAAATAATAAACGCCGTTAGGACACGCAGAAACACAATATGGAAGTTTTCCCTCACGAAGCCGGTCGGAACTGAAAAGACACTTGGAGATCGTCCCTTTGCGCTGAGGAACATTCAGCTCAATATTATATGTCTTTCCTTTGTCGCTTTCAGCCATCAGCGGTTCTTCCCAATGGAATAACCGGGCAGAATACGGGCAAGCGGCAATGCAAAAGCGGCAACCAATACATCGTTCATTATCAATCAATACGATACCGTCCTGCCGTTTGAATGTTGCATCCACAGGGCAAACTGACACGCAAGGCGGATTATCGCAGTGCTGGCAAGGTTTTGGCATAAAGTAAGGTGCAGTATCCTGCGACTCCTGCATGACAAGGGTATTAATATGGTACTCGTAAGGCCGCAAATGATGCGCTCCCTGACAGGCTGAGATACATTTGCGGGCATTACGGCATTTGGCCAGATCGATAACCATCACAAACCGATGTCCTTTCAAACCTTCACGACCTTGTTTCTGTAATTCGTTCAGATCAACTTTTAGATCCTTGATCTGATCCCGCGGCACTTCCACGAGGCGGTTATCAGAAGTAAGCACTTTTACAAAATCATGACCTGGTTTGGATTCTTCATATTTAAAACCGGAATAAATAGCAGCTCCGCCGGTAACAGCAGTAGCACCTATCAATCCGATATTTTTGAAAAAATTGCGCCGGGAATTTCCGTTATCCTTTACCTGGTCAGCGGGATCATGGGCAGAATGCTTAATGTCATTACTCATAAATGGTATTTTTAATCTGTTGGTTTACAGTTTTGAGCGAAGGGTGTCGAGCGGAATAGGCTGAATGGTTGCAAGCTCATATCCTGCTGCGGTAATTTTTTCTTTCATTTGAATAGTATCGGCTACGCCAGACTCGAAAGATACATATGCTTTTCCATCCTTAAAATTAGCTTTAACCTGCTTCACCCCGTTTATACTGGCAATTCCGGTTTGAATGGTTTGTTCGCATCCGGTGCAGGTCATCCCTTTTATGGATAATTGGACGGCCAAAATCTTCACGTTTTCCACGTTGAGTGATTTCACTTCAGGCGCATTTTTCTTTGTATTGGAATTGTTACAGCCCAAAACCAAAAAAAGACAAACAATAATCAGGAATTTCATTTTCAAAATCATTATTAACGTAAATTATAAATTGAAAAAATAATCAACCAAGAGAATTCAATAGTTAAAAATAAAACCCCGGGCATTAAAAATTCCACCCGAAATCCCCTAATAACCTTGCGATAAAACTACTAATATATTTTAATATTATAATCAAAACCGAGGCAACATATCACAACAGACTGAATGCCTGATTTTTGAAAGATTAATCATTGTTAATAGCTTTAAAAAAATCTTAAATCCAAAGCATTTGACAAACTAATCATAGAAGAATATGGGAATAATATTCCCAGTCTGAATTCAACTTATATTATACGTTTAACAATTTAACATGAGTAAAAGTTCTTTAGTACTCCCCCTCTTGTGGATTACGAACGTCACTTTCTTAGTTGAAATCCGGAAAGTGATTTTATCTTTGACACATCAGGAGAAACGTAAAAAGGCTCTGCTGGAGAGCAACCTTTTAAGGGTATCCGGATCCGATAGAATGAGGCTGGTCTAAAATCCGGCCCTTTTCTAATACTCATTCTTTTGGTATGTGCCTTTATAAACTCGTTTGTATTTGATGCCAAGCATAAAGACTAAGCGGCAGGCAGATACAACGAGACCGGTATAACCCTGTCAATTCCCTGATGGGTCTTAACGTTATTATAGTACTCAAAGAACTTGCTTAACCCTTTGTAAAGGTCTGTCCCGTCGGTCGGAGGGCAAATGTACACTTAATCTTGTTTAAAGTCACTAAATCAAGTATATAAACGAGGACAAATTGAAAGTTCCAGATAATTTTTCTTCATATAAGACCAAATATTAGGTCGTCTAATTGCAGTCTGAAGACTGCCAGAAATCCAGAAAGATTAAATTACGGTTTGGTCAGAAAAACGTGACGAAAAAAAAACTAAAAAAAACGAATTTTTAGAACCTCCCTTAAAATATTTTTAAATAACTTTGCTATAACTATCAACCTTATATATTATCAAACTATGGATAAGGGCTTGTAATCCCTTGGAACAAAGGGGCTTTGAGCATCTTTAAGGGACAGGAAATAAAAATATTGGATGCAAGACTGATTTGCAATGAACAAACCGAGTCTTTGAATGTTAAAGGAACAATTGTTGATGATGAATCTTGCCTGCACATCTGTTGTTGTGATGGCAAAGTGTTGCAAGTGAATACGATTTTTTACAATGATTGCTTTGTTCCGGCATACAACATCAAACAATGGGGACTTGAAAAAGGAATGCAGTTGGGACCATCCTGAATTAAGCATCGAAAAAAAATGACATCCATTTTTATTTAAACAAATAGTTATATGGCAACCTCTTTAACCTTAAGATCCGTTATTCAGCGCAACGAAAAAGGTTTTTTAGCCAGTAATTTGGGCGATGAAACGGTAATGATGAACTTACATAATGGCGATTACTTAGGTCTTAACAGTGTGGCATCTGATATTTGGAACGCACTGGAGAAACCTGTTTCAGTTGAAAACTTGTATAACCAGATCCTCAATATGTATGATGTTACGGACGAACAATGCAAACAAGAGGTAGATTCTTTTTTGCAACAATTATCCGACCATAAATTATTGGTTACGCACAAGAATCTTATAAATGAACCCGATTGATAAACTCATTTTTGTTTCCAACTTGCCGGCTGCCGACAAGTTGCTTTTCATCGAAGCGGTATTCACATCTGCTTATGTGCGTTTTACTTTGTGTTTTTTGTCTTTCAAAAAAGTATTAAACTGGTTGGGTAAAGCAAATGAATCAAAGAAAAACGATGCTTTCTTGTCAGTGGAGACCGTTAAAAAAACAGAAATGGCAGTAAGAAGATGCAATACATATACTCCATGGAAAACAGAATGCTATACACAAGCTTTAACAGGAAAAATATTGCTGCAACGCCGTCATATCAATTCAACACTTTATATTGGTTTAATGAAAGACGAAAATGCATGTTACAAAGGACATGCCTGGCTGAAAGCAAATGACTTTTTTGTAACCGGCTACAACAACCGGTTGCAACAGTTTCAGGTGCACTCCTTTTTTTCGTAAACAATGATAGGATAAATAATAGGTAGTTACCGTGCCAACTTATTGTCAATTAACCCAATGCATGTAATATTATTGTCAAAATACTTTCTTCTGCTTCAGCAAAAAAAATCAAAGCGATGAGTTCTATTTTCGGCATATTACAATTTCATCAAAATCGGACCGATCAGGCCGAACTGCATACCATGCAGGAAAAGCTGAACCACTGGAATGCGGAAGAAACCGGTATCTGGCATTCTGGTTCAGTTGGATTGGGACATCTAATGCTTTTCAATACTCCTGAATCTTTAGAGGAAAAACTCCCGCTCCATGATTCTACCAGTGGTTTGACCATAACGGCTGATGCCAGAATTGACAACAGGGAGGAACTTTTTGAAAAATTGGGCATTGAATATTCCCTAAGAAAAAGGATGCCTGATAGTACCTTAATACTAATAGCATATCAAAAATATGGGGACGAATGTGCAAAGCACTTAATTGGAGATTTTGCTTTTGCTATATGGAATGAAAAAGAACATCAACTGTTTTGTGCCAGAGATCAAATGGGTGTAAAACCTTTCTTTTATTACAAAAGTGATCAATTTTTTGCTTTTGCTTCAGAAAAGAAAGGAATATTGGGATTGCCACAGGTTGACACGACCATTGATAAACTTTTTTTATATCGAACGATGGTTATTGCGCCCTATGCTCAGGATTTTGATGCTACCATATATGAAAATATTAAACGGCTTCCCCCGGCAAATACGTTGACCCTTGGTGTAGATAAAAATCAGATCCGACTCAATCGTTATTGGACGCTGGATGCTTTCAAAGAAATAAAATTGGATCGTTTAGAAGATTATCATGAACAATTATTGTATCATTTTGATGAAGCTGTAAAATGCAGGACAAGAACTGCTTTCCCAATAGGTGCAGAGCTTAGTGGCGGACTGGACTCTTCTGCTATAACCGGGGCGGCACAAGCTTTTTTGAAACAAAAGAATCAACACCTCATTACATTTTCAAACACCTTGCCAGATGGAGTAACCGATGTAGAGCTTTTACAATCAGATGAAAGAAAATACATGGATGCGGCCATTGAATTCAACAACATTGAAGAATATGTCTATGTCACGGAGGGAATTTGGAAGAACCGCATTGAAGAGTCCGATTTTAATTTATCTGTAAATGATGGAATAGATGGAGTGTTATCGCTTTGGCACGTTCCCATTAAAAAAGCAGCCATGGCGAAAAATGTAAGAACCATCTTATCAGGATTTCCGGGTGACCAAATGGTAACCACCCTGTCCAAATCCTATTTTCTTGATTACTTATACAACAAACAATACCGAAAATATCTCCTGGCGGCTTTGAGGCACAATCCATCATATAACATTTTATTTCCTTTGTTGCCACAAAGTTTTAAGAATTGGTTAAACAAGATGAAAAATCTCTTGGGATTCTACAACCAACGGATACAGTCAGCATCCACTATTTATAATATCCCATATTCGTTTAAAAAGAGCCTTAGAGCCTGTATTTGGCAGGATCCCGTTTTTCGGGAAATCCATAAAAGTTACAGGCATTTGCAAAAATACGATTTGCTTAAACCGATGGTTCCTTCCCGATTGGAAAGCGAAACAAGATTTGGTTTGTATTTCAGAATGGAGCCACGGTTTCCAATGGCCGACATACGTCTGACACAGTTCTTTTTATCCATGCCCAATGAATTAAAATATGGAGGTTCCCTGAGAAGAAATACCTACAGAAATGCTGTAAAAAAATATTTACCTCCCATTATCCTGGAACGGGACACCAAAGCTGGAAGTATTGCTCCTTTTATGTCCTTGCAAAGGAAGACATTATTAAGCGATATTAGTTCAATATTCAATGAGCTTCCCGGGAATGGTTTGATAAAAAAAGAACCAGTACAAAAGAATATCAAGCATATTCATCAACAAGGTTTCACGCTTGAGAACATTCTGAAATATCGATTGCCATCCATAGAATTAATGCGTTGGATTCAAAAAAACGAAGAGCTCAAAAAAATTCAGCATGCATAATGTAGCTGACTATTATTTTTATAAAAAACAAAAAAATTGTACAATTTAAAAATTTAAAACAATGGAAAACAAAACATTGACTAATTTCGCAACGCAGAGTGACAAAAAAAAATGGGAAAAACCTACAATTGAAATTATTGACAAAAACATAATTGAAAGTGGGCTATATCCTTGGACAGAAGGTGTGCTTTCAGTAGGTTTAGCTGGCGGAACTTCTTAATCTCTTGAT
>JBAXOA010000062.1:0-25182 GCA_037133495.1 Mariniphaga sp.
ACCACTGTTATTATAGGCTTTACTATCTTTCCATTCACCTTGCTTTCCGGTCTCAGATCATTCATCCAGGCGCCGCCATTCTTCCCGTCACGAGGAAAGAAATCGAGGTAAAGCACTGCCAGAAAAGATCCGTCCTGATCGTAAACTTCGTAAGCCGTAGCATCTTGGTGGTAAACAGGAATCTCTTTATTCTCTTTAAATGTAAGTCCGTAAAGACGCGTCGCAAGTTCGAAAACGCCGTTTTGAACTTTTGCCAATTGAAAGTACGGTTTCACTTGTTGTTCGTCAAAACCGTAATGAGCATTTTTCAGCTTTTCGGAATAATAGCTCCAGTCCCATCGTTGTAAGGGGTTTTTCAACCCATTCTCTTTTGCAAATTTCACAACTTCAGCATATTCTCTTTCCGATGCGGGACGTGAGGCTGCGTGCAGTTGATGAAGAAAATCGTTGACCCGCTTCGGATTTTCTGCCATTCGCTCAGCGAGGACATATTCGGCATGGTTTTTAAAGCCTAGCAATTTTGCTTTTTCCATCTTGAGATTGACCGTTTTCCGGATA
The DNA here is from genome assembly GCA_037133495.1 of Mariniphaga sp. GTDB lineage: Bacteria > Bacteroidota > Bacteroidia > Bacteroidales > Prolixibacteraceae > JAAFHB01. The sequence goes on from JBAXOA010000062.1 coordinate 559, forward strand.
ATCTCCTCGTTATTTTTGTCGTTCTTCTGAAATCCCCGTGAAGTGTAAGCGCGATACATTTTCTCACGAAGCTGACGGCTGTCGGCATATTTCATAAATCCCACAAAACTGGGACCCTGAAGTGAGAATAACCACCCTTCCTTCTTTTTCGATTTAGCCACTTGCGCGGCGGCCTCACATTCTGACTCAGGAATTCCGGCCAGATCCTTTTTGTCAGTAATCAACAATTGAAAAGCATTCGTTTCGGCAAGCACATTTTCTCCGAATTTCAGCGAAAGCTGAGATAATTCAGTAGTGATTTCGGCATACCGATTCTTTGCATCGCCTTCAAGGTTGGCTCCGCTTCGTACAAAACCCAGAAATTTCTTGTCCAGTAACTGGCGATCTTCATCTGAGAGCCTAAGGGTTTCTTTCTGACTGTAAACGGCTTTTATTTTTTCAAAAAGCTTCGCATTCAGAGAGATATAATTTGAGAACTCCGATAGTTTTGGAGAAACTTCGCGGGCAATGGCTTGAATCGTATCATCAGTCTCGGCCGAATTCAAATTAAAAAGGACACTTGTGACCCGTTCAAGCCTTTCCCCTGAAATTTCAAGTGCTGCAACAGTATTTTGGAATGTAGGTTTTTCGGGATCATTGATAATGGCATCTACCTCATCTTTAGCCTCTTTCAGCGTTTTGTCGATTGCCGGGATAAAGTGTTCGTGCTTAATCTCTTTAAATGGAGGTGTCTGATGTGGTGTTTTCCAATCGATTAACAACGGATTGGTATCCTTTACTTCTTTTTGTGAATTACATGCTGTCATACCTGAAAATAACAATAGTCCTATTAATAATTTACTTTTCATCATCTCTAACGTTTGAGTCTTAGTTTTGTTTTTTCTTTCATAATGCTCCATCCGAATTTGCCGATATGTTTACCCAATGAATAGTAATTCCCATGTGAGTAGGCGATTATTCCGGATGCGGCAAGATTGAATGCTGCTGTTTCGGGATCGATGTACCGGTCATCGGCAATTATATTGACTACATCGGCAATGAACATATCATGTGATCCCAGTGCTTTGATTTCAGTAACTTTGCACTCGATGGAAATTGGTGATTCTGCAACGATCGGACATTTTACAATCATAGCCGGAGCAGGAGTGAGGCCGCTCTCTTTGAATTTGTCGAAATCCCGCCCTGATTTAACACCGCACCAATCTGTGGCTTTTGAGATTTCTGTTGTGGTCAGGTTAATCACAAACTCCCCGGTTTGCTTAATCATATCATAAGAATAACGACCTGGACGCACTGATATATAGCATATTGGCGGTTCAGTGCAGAGTGTTCCCAGCCATGAGACAGTGAGCAGATTCATTTTCCCGTTTATGTCACCGCAACTGATTAGTCCGGCAGGCAGCGGATAGATCATATTGCCGGGTTTCCAGTTCAGTTTCCCCATTTTTTAAGATTTTCACAAAAGTACAAAAATAGCATCAGACAATCGGACAAAAGGACAATGTGAAAATTAAGAATTAGGAATGATCAATTAGGAATGATCAATTTACTAAAATTGGAATATCAATAATAAAAATCATTGAACATTAATCATTGGCAATTTCTCATTTTCTCTCCAATTGTGACCAATTTAAATTGGAGCCGACATTAGGGTTGTAATTGGGGTTATCGGTCACGACGTATTCGCAGTTATTATCGCATCAGGCGTGATTAAATCCGCCGGATAATTCGAGTAATCGAATACTTCCGATTATAGTCGTTTAGATCGGGAAAAGATGGAACAATAGTGGTAACTTTCCCTAATAAATATACAAAAAAAGTTGTATATTTATTTTGAATTCATTAATTGAAACAAATAACTTCGCAAACAGTGAATATATGAATGATCGGAAATGTCTTAATTGCAGTGAGCAGCTGACGGGCCGGACCAATCAAAAGTTTTGCAGCGATCAATGCCGAAGTACCTTTAATAACAGACAATATGTTGAGGCTAACATTGTAATTAAGTCCGTTAACCGCATTCTTAAATGCAATTATCTGATCCTTACGGGTCTTAATTCGGATGGGAAGACAACTACCACCAAGGGTGATTTACAGAAAAAGGGATATCGATTCGACTACTATACCTACACGTGCCTGACGCGGAACAACCACATTAACTATTTCTGCTACGACCACGGATTCAGAGAGCAGGAGAAGAACCGTCTAATGCTGGTGCGACGAGATCTGGACGGCGACATGGCTAATTAACAACTTCAACGAAAACAGACGACAGGGTTATTTCAGCTGGTTAAACAAGGTTCTGAAATTCACCTTCTCCAGAATAATATCTCGTAACTTGCTGATTTCAACCCGTTCCTGAAGCATCGTATCCCTGAATCTAACTGTAACTGAATTGTCTTCAGCTGTTTGATGATCTACAGTAACACAAAACGGTGTCCCGATTGCATCCTGCCGCCGATAACGTTTCCCGATTGAATCTTTCTCGTCGTATTGACAATTGAAATCAAACTTCAGTTCATCAATTATTTCACGTGCTTTTTCAGGAAGACCATCTTTTTTTATCAGAGGCATAACAGCCAGTTTGACCGGTGCGAGCGGCGCAGGCAGTCTTAGTACAACCCTAGTATCTTTTTGTCCGTTAGCGTCTTCAATAACTTCTTCATTGTAGGAAGCAGCAATAATTTGAAGAAACATCCGGTCAACTCCAATCGAAGTTTCAACAACATAAGGTACGTAGGACTCGTTTAATTCAGGATCAAAATATTGAATTTTTTTGCCTGAGAATTTTTGGTGCTGCGACAAATCGAAATCCGTGCGCGAATGAATACCTTCTACTTCTTTGAATCCAAACGGGAATCTAAATTCTATATCAACGGCAGCGTTGGCATAATGAGCTAATTTTTCGTGAACATGAAAACGGTAATTTTCACTCCCGAATCCAAGCGCTTTATGCCATTTGATGCGCAGATCCTTCCATTTTTCAAACCAGTCGAGTTCCGTACCCGGCCGAACAAAGAACTGAAGTTCCATTTGCTCAAATTCACGCATTCTGAAAATAAACTGTCGGGCAACAATCTCGTTTCGGAACGCCTTCCCAATCTGCGCAATACCAAACGGGATTTTCATTCTGCCCGTTTTCTGAACATTCATATAGTTGACGAAAATTCCCTGCGCCGTTTCCGGACGAAGATAAACCTTCAATGCACCGTCGGCTGTGGAGCCCATTTCAGTGGAGAACATCAGATTAAACTGGCGCACTTCCGTCCAGTTTCTGGTCCCGGAAACGGGGCAGGCAATCTCGTTGTCCTCGATAATTTTTTTTAATTCAACAAGATCGACATTGTTAAGCGCTTCTGCAAAGCGGTTGTGCAACTCATCCCATTTCGCCTGCGATTCTAAAACCCTGCCATTGGTTGCACGGAACTGAACCTCGTCAAAAGTTTCACCAAAACGAGCTTTCGCCTTATCAACCTCTTTATCGATTTTTGTTTCGATTTTTGCAAGCTGCTCTTCAATCAAAACATCTGCACGGTATCTTTTTTTCGAGTCGCGGTTATCAATCAAAGGATCATTAAAAGCATCAACATGGCCTGAAGCTTTCCAGATAGTGGGGTGCATAAATATAGCAGTGTCTATCCCTACGATATTTTCATGAAGCAATACCATAGAATCCCACCAGTATTTTTTGATATTATTCTTTAATTCAACACCATATTGTCCGTAATCGTAAACTGCGCTTAATCCGTCATAGATTTCGCTTGAGGGAAATACATAACCATATTCTTTGCAGTGAGCAATCAATTTTTTGAATAAATCTTCCTGGGCCATACTAAGTAAATTTAGCGCATCCAATGCGCTTTATATTAAATGTTAATCCTTCTGCTGTCTGCAAAATTATTTTTTGTCATTAATCTCTTCGAACTCGATATAATCGCCGTCTGCACGCTTGTACTTCTTCGCTTTTTTATCGGTGATGTCAATTGTGACATCTCCCTTTCTAACAGTCTGCTTGCCATTTGAAGCTTCTCTGTTCTTCATATCCTGAAAGAGTTTGTTGGCAGCATTTTCAACAATTTTCGGAGCTACGATCCGCATCACCATCTTGAATCCGTAATAGATCACAACCATCACGAATATAACTCTGAAAAAAGAGATAATATTAAGTAAGATAAAAAGTACCATTACTATTGATTTTTAATAACACCGGCAAAATTAGGAAATATTTCGTACTATAACCCTAATATGGGCAATGACAATTAGGATTTAATCCACTTTCATTTTTTTCGTTCTTTTCATTGCCAAAAATAAAATTGATTCCAAGCCTTAGGTTCATGTTTCTTGCTTTGCTGGGATAAAAAGGTGAAAACACATTATCCGCGGCTGCGTATATCTGAAATATTCCTGCTTTAATTCCTACCCCTAATCCCAAATTGTCATAGGTTGATTCTACGATTGAATAACTGGCTGAAAGAGATAATGCATTCATTAGTATTGCATTGGCTGATGCGCTTAAAGAAGTATGAACTGTGTTGCTGATAATCCTGATTCTGCTTAATCCCGACAAACTTACAGTGTTGCTGAGCTGATAATCTACTCCAAGATAGATTTTAGCTGGTAATAGTGTCGAAAAGTGCGTACCCGTTGTATCGGGTCTGAAAGTTGAAGAAAGCGAATCGCTTAACCGATTGATGGCTGTATTAAAACTTGCAATGATGGGTGGAGTCTGAGTGGGATCGTTAAGATTTATCCCTCTGTACAGGAAATTACCACGTTCTGTAAGGCGTGTAACGTTACTGTTCCACGAAATTGTTCCTAAATCAATGATACTCGCGGAGATTTCGGTCTTTTTGTTTACGCGATAGGCAAATCCCAAATCGAATGCAAACCCGGGATTTCCATAATTATTCAGATAGTTACTTGCTGTATAATTTGGAAGTGAATTGGCCGAAGTGATCCCTCCGGCCGGGTTGTAATTAAAGTTGACAGGTGCCGAAATATTTATACGACCCGAAGCTGATACATCGAGATATTCGCCGTTGACAGGTGATGCCGCCTTTAAATTAATTCCGTTGGTCTGTACAGCACCCATTCCAAACAGAAGTTTGAATGCCGCGCCCACCGTGAGTTTTTTGTCAATATCATGTGAATAATTAAAGGCCAACTCGCGGTAGTGTTGCGCCCCAACGCCAAAATTGCCTGAATAATAAGTATTTCCAACATAGGGATAATTCCCGAGTTTAGCGAAATCAACAAGTTTTTTATCAAAGAAAACCTGTGCAAACTCTCTTTCAGACAAGGATAATGCAAAGAAATTCTTTCCTTTTTTGTAACCACCTTCTAAAACCGTTAAAGCTGCCGATTCGTAGACGAAATTTCGATCTCCAATACTTTGCCGGAAGTTATCCATGTCAATTATCAGCGAATCAGCACGATTTCCGGTTCCCTTATGAATCAGATCATTGTAACTCCAGTTATTTGTATTTGCAGCTAAATCGAGTTTCGAAAACAACGGCATGCTAAAATAAAAGCCACCCGAAATACCCGGACGCGCTGGATTTAGATCTTTTGTCTGTGGTATGCCTTTCATGAAATACAATGTATTTGGCTGTGCAAAAACAAGTTGCGAGCATCCGGACAGGATAGAGAGTAATAATATTTTGAGTGAGTGTTTCCTCATTTTCATGCTTTAAAGATTTATTATAGTTTCCAAAGATTAACAGGGGCATGGAAACCAATTTTCACTGTAATTGACGTTGATTTTACCACCTTATATAATATATTACTTCCAACCGGCGACAAGAGGCTAAAGCTGATTTTTAAATCGGTAGAATTCATGAGATTGTCCTGATCATTTGGACCCAGATTGAACTGAATACGTTTGTCCTTAGTGTTGGCAGGGATTATTCCTGAATCGAATGGCACCCCCAAAGAGACTCCGGTAGAGGAATTGAAAAAGCTTAGTTCGAATTTAGTTTCTACGGGTGTGTCATTTGTAAGATGGATTACCAGATAAACGGAATCAATTGCTGCAGTTCTGAACGAGGTTCCATTTTTACTTACCACCAATGGGTCGAGCACCAGCCCTCCGGCTGGAATAGGTGTAGTGTCCAGAATTGGAGTGGTAACAAGATCATCGACTTTAAATGTTCCAAATGCCAATGGAGCATAGATGTCGGGGATAATATCAGTTGGTTTGGCTAGCTTTTTCAGATTAAAATCATCAAGATTGCAGGAGAACAGTATGATTGCAGCAATCAAAAGTGCAATTCCTGAAAAGAATCTCGTAATTGTTGTCATCGTATTAATATTTAAATATTTGTTTGATAAGATATCAATTCTCTGATCATTTTATCTTGTAATTACTGACATTTCCATTGGCAGAACCTGTAATCACATTGAAGGATCCATTTTGGCAGCCGAAAAAATCGAGTGAAAACTGTGAATTACCCTCAAGCGGAAACCCTTTACTGATGTTTCCATCTGCATTATATAAGTAAATTCTATTTTTGGTTGTGTCAGTGAATCCTATTTTATGACTTTTATCTGCAAAAGTGAATAATTCCGGATAGATATCAACCTTGTGATTAATTTTTTTTTCGATGATCAGGTTAAGTTGCTGATCATAAACAACCATAGAATCGCCATCCAGAATGATATAGTTGCATTTTGTTTCCGAATTGAAATGGTCGTAAATGAAAAAATGGTGAGGCGAAAATTTTCCTGTAGTTATTTTCTTTACTGAACCATCAAATCCAACAGCGATTATATTCCCGTTTATATTTGTTGTAATAAGCCGTGCTTTACTTTTTCCTGAAGCCGGCTCCAAAGTAAAACAGTTTTGTGAAAAATTGATATTCTCTTTGATATTCACTCTCGATTTTCCTTTCCGGTCGAGAATATGCGTATGATTCTTGTCTGTAAATACAATATAATCTTTGCTGTCCACCCTGAAGTGCTGAACAGGCTGAACAATATCATGCTCTGTTTTATCCGGTGCCCAATCCGTTATGATTTTCCCTTTTTTATCATAGAGGTGGATTTTATGGTCTTTTCCGGCAATAAAAAACCGGTAATCCTTCTTGTGGTCGTAATCAACCACCGTTACTCCATTCGTGGCAACTGAGCTCAATGGTACAGGGTAATTTTGAACATACCTTCCATCATGGGCGATCATATGAAGCGCTTTGTCGGTACTGAAAAAATATTGGAGTCTTCCGTTTTTAAAACAGTCGAGCTGAAATATTTGGCTTCGAACAGGTCCGGACAGCTTGATCTTCCATAAAATACGACCGTCGATACTAGTGAGATAAAGATTAAAATTACTGTCCTGAAAGATGATTTCGTGACGCTTTGGATCAGAGGGATTGATTGCTAATTTCGGTTTGGTAATCAATGAGTTGCCTGTTGATATTGACCAGTTCAGTGATATAGGATTCTCGTTAATATCCGCATTGTATTTTAATTTTGCCAGATTGTATATCATACCATTTTCCACGCCAATTTGCCATCCGGCAGATTCTATTTTATTGAATGCCGGTTTTTGATCTTCTATACTTTTGTAGATGTCAGGATTGAGTACTTCCTTAAAAATTGAATGTGAACGATCCGGAGCAAACCAAAGGTAGCAGTTCATCCGATTAGATAAACCTGAATTAAAATCATTGAATGACTTGCTGTTACTAAGTGTTTGCTGTAAAACTGCCGATTTTAAATATTCTCCCAGTGCCTCATAAGAAGCACCCATGACCAAATAGTTATTATATATTGTGAAATAATCCGTCACAACAGAGGCAAAAACAGATCCAAAAACCCTTCTTCCAAAATCGTGAACCGAGGTTTTATAAATTTTAAAAATATTCTCATTGTCTATTTTATACAGGCTGAAATTTTTAGAGAGATCGTGTTTCCTTTTCTTGGAAGTCTTGGGAACAAGGGGCATCATTGCTTGTTCGATTGCACTGCCACTGCGGGTTTTAAGGATGAGAAATTTATGTTCGTCAGACATCACCGGATCAGAATCGGTATAAACCATTGAAACTGTTCCATCAAGGTGCCCGATAACAATTTTCTGCAAGTCAACCCCATACAAGGAATCTGTCTCGGCAAGGGAATTTTTGTACTCGTTAGGCTGGTGCTCACTGTTAAGCAGATTCTCGTAATCCTGAAAAAACTGCTGAGGGTTGCTGATCATGAGGCTTAAAAAGCAGGAGGTTTCTGCCGGCATCAACTCAGCCACATTGAAAGGAAGTGCTTGCTGATGAAGAAAAATATTGAAATAATTGTTTAGCGAATCACTTGTAAAACTGAATCCGTTAAATAGGAACTCAGTGGATTTTTGGGTCAGATCGATTTCCGACCAATCAGCAAGAGCGGATGATTTATGCAGTTTTTCCCAAAATGATTGTGCAAAAAAAGTACGTGTAAATTGGGATAGATTCTTGTGATTGAGGTATATATTGAGATCAATATTTCCACTTGCCGTTTTGTTGGCTTTTTCAAAAATGGTACCCGTTGGAGGCATGGGATTTTGAAGCATATTAATGGACTGAATGACTACCGCTTTGTCGGTGCTTGCTAAAAAAAGCCCGTGATAAAAAGTAAAATAATAACTATTGCGTTTCCCTGCTTCATCCCATTGGTAACATGAGAGCGTCGTTTCACCAGATTTTACTTTTTCAATGGAAACGCTTTGGGGTATAAGAATTTTTTTTGTCAGATCCGATAAGGCTAATTTCTCATTAAGACCAGACAATTCAATCAGTGTAAGATTCCAAAAATGATCATTGTCTTTTCCGAAGGCAATAGTTAAATCATTGTCAGTGAAAAATTTGCTGAGTTTTGAGTCCCGATTTAAAAGAGAATCGGCAAAGCAGATTTTTTGGTGCAACGTGTTTATCCCGGGAAAGGTGGAATATGTTTTCCATATCGGGTTATTCAGTGATTTTGAGGTGTAATTTTTGAAGTGAGGAATTCTGACGATAACCGATCCGCTTTCAGGAACGGCACTGAAAGCTGAGGTGCCAAAGTATTTCGCTTCGCGGGTAAAGTAGTACCATCCGGCGAATAATCCGGAAATAAGCAGAATCGTAATTCCAATTAAAATTTTCTTACCCATTAATCAGCGCTGATAAGTTTCCCGAAAAGAATGTAAATATAGTCTTATTGTTGTTTTACTTCTGAAGCATCGACTAGTTTATATAATTTATCAGAACGTCTTAGTTTCGTTGGAACCGCAATTGAGCAAAGATCCCCTTTTTTAGCCTCTTCCACAGCTGTTAAACCTACTCTTATTTCTTCGACTTTTGTTTGGACTATCCCGGTACTAGGACCGCTGATAATAATTTCGTCCCCGGGTTTTAACCCGCTTGTTTCCAGCTTAATTTCTGCAACCCCAAGATTTGAAAAATAATTGGTCACCTTACCTGTGTAGATTTTTCGTTTCGTCGCCAGTGAACCATAGTTGCTGCTCCACTCTCCTAGTCGCTGTCCGAGGTAATAACCGTCCCAGAAGCCCCGGTTAAATACGGCAGCCAGTTTTTCGTCCCAGACAGCAATTTTTTCTTCGTTAAACGATTTGTCAAAGTAAGCATCTGCGGCTTCATGATAGCATTCAACAACTGTTTTTACGTATTCAGGACTTCGTGCCCGGCCTTCAATCTTAAGTACGCTTACTCCTGAATCGAGAATTTTGTTCAGAAAATGAATGGTTTTTAAATCCTTTGGAGACATAATGTATTCATTATCAACTTCTAGCTCGCGGCCGGTCTCCTTGTCAGTTACAATATAGGCTCGTCTGCATGCCTGCATACACGATCCACGATTGGCTGACGAATGTGTTTCGTGAAGAGAAAGGTAGCATTTCCCGGAGGTTGCCATACACAAAGCACCATGTACAAACATCTCAAGACGAACAGGATTTCCTGAAGGCCCCTTCAGCTGATTTTCTGCTATTTTCTGAGCGATATTGCTTACCCTTCCAAGATTCATTTCCCTGGCAAGTACCATTACATCAGCAAATTGAGAATAGAATTTCACTGATTCATAGTTAGTGATATTCACTTGTGTCGATATATGAACCTCTATTCCCAATTCGCGGCATTGCTGAATCACCGACATGTCTGCGGCAATCACGGCCGATATTCCCGCATCGCGTGCAGCAGTTAAGACAGATGACAAGGTTGAAAACTCCTCATCAAAAATCTCGACATTCACAGTCAAATAGGTCTTTACACCTGCTTTATTGCTTCTTCTGGTGATCTCTTTTAGATCTTCAAGCGTGAAATTATTCGCCGACCTGGCTCTCATATTCAAATGCTCAACTCCAAAATATACCGAACCAGCCCCGGCTTGTATGGCAGCCATCAGTGCTTCATACGAACCCACAGGAGCCATAATTTCAACATCTTCTCTTCTCATAATCTTATTTAATCTTCGCAAAGGTACAATATAGAAGGCATGATGCAAGAATACAAAATAGATAATGTATATTTGGCATTACCAGAATCATCCAACTCTGCTTATGTAATTTATTTATTATGAAGTATATAGTAATAATTTTAATTGTGTTTATCTGCTCTTTTACAAATGCTCCTGAAAAGAAGGATAAAAAATATTATGAAGAAAAATACCGTCCGCAATATCATTTTACTCCTGAAAAGAATTGGATGAACGACCCAAACGGGCTTGTTTATTATAGTGGGGAGTATCACCTTTTTTACCAGCACAATCCAAATGGAAAAGAGTGGGGATATATGCACTGGGGTCATGCTGTAAGTAAAGATCTGATCAGGTGGGAGCATCTTCCAATAGCCATTAATCCGGATGATGAATCGAAACATATCAACCATGCCACAGCATATTCGGGTTGTGCTATTGTTGATCAAAATAATACTGCCGGGTTACAACAAGGTGATGAAAAAACACTTTTGATTTTTTATACCAGCTACGAGTGTGGTCAAAGGCTTGCCTATAGTAATGATAAAGGCAGAACCTGGAAGAAATACGACAAAAATCCGTTGATTCCGTTTCAAAAAGATGATGCACGGGATCCTAAAGTATTTTTTCATCAACCGTCGGGAAATTGGGTAATGGTGCTCTACAGAAGGCCGGGAGGTGATGAGAAAAAACAAGGAATATCGATTTATACTTCTAAAAATTTAATTAATTGGGAATTGCAAAGCCACTTCGTTGGTTTTTATGAATGTCCTGATCTTTTTGAGTTGCCCATTGATGGTGATAAATCGAAACCAAAATGGGTTTTGTTAGGAGGAAGCGGTGCATATCAGGTAGGAAATTTTGACGGAAAGAAATTTATTTCAGAAGCTTCAGAAAAAATTCTTGACTATGGAAAGAATTTTTATGCCACACAAACCTGGTCAAATCAACCGGAAGGTAAGTTGATACAACTGGCATGGATGCGGGGAGGTGAATTTCCAGAGATGCCTTTTAACGGTCAAATGACTTTCCCTTGTGAACTCTCACTGCGTACCACAAAATCAGGAATTAAACTTTGTAAAAAACCGATCGATGCCATTGCCACCTTGCACGATAAAGATCTGATCAGAAAAAAGAAAAATATTATTCCAGGATTAAAAGGGAATTTAATCGGAGGAATATCCGGTAAAGCCATTCATATCAAGGCTAAGTTCGATCCAAAAAGTTCCGACGGTTTTGGTTTTCTGGTAAGAAATGGGAAAAAGGATCCTGGAACTGAAATCCGATATGATTCAAATAAGAAGTTGCTTGATTGTTTGGGTAGTCATGTCATCGTTGAACCCAAAGGAGGTATACTTCAACTCGAAATATTAGTTGACCGTGCCTCGATCGAAATATTCGCCAATGACGGAGAGTTTGTGTTGAGCAGCTGCTTTTTGCCTGCTGAAAAGGATGAGGATTTAGTGCTGTGGTCTCAAGGGGGAGAGTTATTTGTCGACGAGATCGAAGTTTATGAATTAAAGTCGGCCTGGAAAACGAAGTAACTATTTCATTAAACTCCGAACAATCCTAATTCAAATTGGTTATACTAAAATAGGTTGTATTTTCAAAATTTGTAATTTTTAATCCCTTGAATGGTTGATTTCAAAAATAATTTACTCAATAATATTGATTTTCCCGCTGATCTCAGAAGACTAAAGGAAGAGCAACTTCCAATGGTTTGTGCTGAATTGAGAGATTTTATTATCCGTGAAGCCGCTTCTAATCCGGGACATCTGGGGGCAAATCTTGGTGTGGTGGATCTCACTGTTGCCCTTCATTATGCTTATAATACACCTTATGACCAACTAATCTGGGATGTTGGTCACCAGGCTTACAGTCATAAAATACTGACAGGCCGCCGAAAAGTATTTGCTACAAATCGCTTGTATAAAGGGATTAGCGGCTTTCCTAAAATGGCAGAGAGCGAGTATGATGCTTTTGGTGTCGGACACTCTTCTACTTCAATATCAGCAGGTCTTGGCATTGCCGTTGCCTCCGGTCTTAATGGTGAAAAAGACCGTAAAGTAATTGCGGTTATCGGCGATGGATCCATGACCGGTGGTATGGCATTCGAAGGTTTAAATAATGCCGGAGCTTCAAATGCGGATATTCTTGTCATTCTGAACTATAATAATATGTCGATCGACCCCAATGTAGGGGGAATCAGCAAGTATTTTGTCCGAATGCAGATTTCTCCGACTTATAATAGTCTTAAAACGAGAATCTGGAAAATACTCGGTAAAATTTATGGGGTTGGACCTACCGCGAGAAGAGTGCTTCAAAAACATCAGCAGGCCCTGAAGGCTGTAGTATTCAGGGAAAGCAACCTTTTTGAATCATTCGGATTTCGCTATTTCGGACCGGTTGACGGCCACGATGTATTAGGACTAGCCCGTATATTTTCTGATTTAAAGGCTATACCCGGACCTAAAATACTGCATGTTGTCACCAAAAAAGGGAAAGGATTTATCCCGGCAGAGAACGATGCAACCAAATGGCATGCTGCCCCCGGGAAGTTTGATATCCACACCGGAGAAGTTTTTTCCACAACGTCCGATATTTCTGAATCACCAAAATATCAATATGTATTTGGAAAAACAATGGTGGAGCTCGCTGAACGAAATGATAAAATTGTTGGTATTACCCCTGCAATGCCTTCTGGATGCTCGCTGAATATGATGATGAAGGCGTTTCCGAAACGAACTTTTGATGTCGGAATAGCTGAACCTCATGCGGTTACTTTCGCGGCTGGTCTTGCGGTTGGGGGTATGTTGCCATTTGTCAATATCTACTCTTCATTTATGCAACGCTCATATGATCAGATTATCCATGATGTTGCTTTGCAAAAACTTAACGTAGTGCTTTGTATGGATCGTGCAGGTCTTGTTGGTGCAGACGGTCCTACTCATCACGGTATTTTTGATCTGGCCTTCATGCGAAATATCCCTAATATGATCGTGTCAGCCCCAATGGATCAGGTAGAGTTGCGGAATCTTATGTTCACAGCACAACTTCCGGACAAAGGCCCTTTCAGCATCCGGTATCCCCGTGGAAATGGACCGCTGACTAACTGGAAAAGCGAGTTTCAGGAAATACCGGTTGGAAAAGGGAGGATGATCAGTGAAGGGAATCAGCTTGCCATACTCTCGATTGGTCATGTTGGGAATTTCGTAGTCAAAGCATCAGAAATTCTAAAAAATGAAGGCATTACCTTTTCTCATTACGATATGCGGTTTGTTTCACCACTCGATCATGAAATACTCGATCAGGTGGCCGGGAAATTCGATACTGTCATCACCGTTGAAGACGGAGTAACTGAAGGTGGGTTTGGCAGCGCAGTAACCGAATATTTTGCACTTTCCGGGAAGCACATCCGAATTACAAGATTAGGGGTCCCAAACCGTTTTATTGAACATGGCACACAGGATGAATTGTACCGCGAATGTGGATTTGATGCGGATGGAATTTGTCTTGCAGTGCGCGAATTGATGAAACATAAATAAACCACAAAGGAAGATTGCATTTCAAAAAAAAATATCGTTGTAGTATTGTAAATTTTTATACTTTTGCAAAGCTTAAAAAAAGCGGAACGTTATGAATTACCTTTCACAATATACCATTCCGTTTTCGGGATTGAATGATGGCAAGCATTTATTTGACTTTACGGCTGACCATCGCTTCTTTACCGGATTCGAGGAGAGTGAGATTGAGCAAGGAAACGTCAGTATCAGTATTGAACTGGAAAAACGGGCTACTTATTTGAGGTTGATGTTTAAGCTTAAAGGAGAGGTCGAATTGATATGCGATCGGTGTCTGGAAGCTTATTTTCAGCAAGTTCATGGAAAGTACCCTATGCTGGTTAAGTTTAGTGAAACAGAAACCGACGATGGCGATGAAGTAATTTATATCCATCCGGGTGCATCTCAGGTTGAAGTAGCTAAACTCATTTATGAGTTCATTATTTTAAGTATTCCGATCAGGCATATTCATCCTGATGATCAGAATGGAAATAGCTTATGCGATCAGGAGATGCTTAAGAAATTAGACGAATATAAAGCTGCTGATTTGCCGGAGAACGATCCGATAGATCCAAGGTGGAACGATTTGAAAAAAATTATTGGTAAATAAAGTAAAGATTATTAAAAATGGCACATCCAAAGCACAAACATTCCAAGACAAGGAGAGATAAACGCAGAACGCATGACAAAGCTGTTCCTGCCACTTTAGCAACTTGCTCAAACTGCGGCGCAACTGTAAAATTTCATACAGTTTGTCAGGACTGCGGTTACTACATAGGTAAACTGGCAATCGAAAAGATCGCTGCCGTTTAATCTCCAGGTTCGGTACTTTTGCTGATTGTTACTGAACAGTAATACGTTTAAAATCCCCAAGGGGATTTTTTTGCGCAATACGAATTTGTATCATTTTGATATTAAGCAATTTGCGATTTCGTCATTGCTATTCTTTAAAACTTAAAATGCTAAAAATGGCTAAGCCAATCATCAGTGAAGTTAAAGCATTAAACACTTTTGCTCAGGATACAAAAATCATTGGAAACATTGAGTCTAATGGGGATATTCGTATTGACGGAGCATTAGAAGGTAATCTTAATTGTAAAGGCAGGGTTGTAGTTGGACCTGAAGCTCGTATTAAAGGAACTATTTATGCCGGGAATGCCGAAATTCTGGGCTATGTCGAAGGAGAAATTACTGTGATCGATCTTCTGTCTTTAAAAAGTTCGGCTGTCATTAACGGTGATTTGACTATGGGCAAATTTTCAGTGGAACCAGGTGCTTCTTTTACAGGTAATTGCAAAATGAACGGAAGCAAGAACATTCTTACTGATTTAGAATAATTTATCTTTAAAGGCGAATTATTCGGCTTATACTCCGATATTCATAAAAAGAGCTGCAGGGATATGTTTTCCCTGCAGCTCTTTTCGTTGAAAAATATCCCTTTAAATTCTTATATTCGTAAAATGAATAGTTTAGATAGTTTAGTCAGTTATTTTGAAGCTGCTTTTCGGGAAGAAATTAAAAAGATCGGACAAACAACTCCCCATAAATTGTATGATCCGATAGCTTATGCGCTAAAGATTGGAGGGAAACGACTTCGGCCTGCTTTAATGTTGTATGCTGGTTCGATGTTCTCAAAAACGGTGGATCATATATTGCCTGCTGCAATGGCAATAGAAATATTCCACAACTTCACTCTACTCCACGATGATATCATGGACAAAGCTGACTTGAGGCGAAATCTTCCTACTGTTCATAAGGAATACAACGAGAATGTTGCTATTCTTAGTGGAGATGCAATGTCAATTCTGGCTTTTAAATATTTTGCGAAAGGGTGTAACGGCCGGTTGCAGGAGCTTCTTCCCCTGTTTTCATCAACTGCTATCGAAGTATGTGAAGGACAGCAGCTTGACATGGATTTCGAAACACGGAATAATGTAACCGTCGACGAATACCTCGAAATGATCAGGCTGAAAACTGCGGTTCTCATTGCAGGCAGTCTAAAAATCGGTGCATTGCTTGCCAATGCACAACAAGCCGATGCAGATCTGCTGTATGAATATGGAATTAACGTTGGCCTTGCTTTTCAGCTGCAGGACGATTGGCTTGATGTATATGGTGATCCGGAGGTGTTCGGGAAGAAAAAAGGAGGGGACATCTGCTCAAATAAAAAAACCTTTCTGTTGCTTAAGGCATTAGAGTTGGGTGAGGTCCAACCGCTGATCGAATTGAATCGTTGGTTGGCGCAGCCTGATTTTGATCCTGAACAGAAAATTATTGCTATCACCGCCATCTACAATAAAGCAGGAGTAAGTGAATCGACACAGGATTTAATGCGGAGTTATCTGGATAAAGCGTTGAAGGCGCTCGAACAAATCGGCGTCCCATCCGATCAGAAAAATACCCTCATTGCATTTGCTCAGGAAGCTACGAAAAGGATCAAATAAAGCTATCTTTGTAACCATTATAAATAAGCTTTGCAATTATTGATCAATTATAGAAATGAAACACCCATGAATCTGTGCTTCGCAAACACGAATGAAGATAACACAGGTGTTCCATCAGGCAATTAAAAAACAAATTATCTTCTGATGAAAGTTATTGAACTTATTCAACAATCAAAAAAGACGCTCTTTTCCTTTGAATTGTTACCTCCGTTGAAGGGTCAAAAGGCAGACAAATTGTACCGTACCATTGATGAGTTAATTGAATATAATCCTCAGTATATCAATATTACAACCCATCGGGATGAAGTCGAATTCCGGGAATTGCAAGGGGGACTGATGGAGAAACGGATAGTTCGTAAAAGACCCGGTACAGTTGCCATTGCAGCTGCGATCCAGCACACTTATAATATCCCTGTTGTTCCGCACATTGTCTGTGGCGGATTTACCCGGGAGGAGACCGAGAATATGCTTTTGGATCTTCATTTTCTAGGAATCAATAATGTGCTTGCGCTCCGCGGAGACGGACTTAAATCGGAAAGTATTTTCACCCCTGAAAGGGAAGGTCATTCGCATGCCGTTGAACTGGTTACCCAAATGATGAACCTAAAAAAAGGGAAATACCTGGATCCGGAAATTAAAAATACCGCAGAACTCGACTTCTGCATTGGTGTGGCCGGTTATCCGGAGAAGCATTTTGAGGCATCAAATCTGGATATCGATCTGGCTAATTTGAAAGAAAAAGTTGATGCAGGAGCCGATTATATTGTTACTCAGCTATTTTTTGATAATCAGAAATACTATGATTTCGTCAGTCGTTGCCGGGCGATTGGCATTACAATTCCAATTATTCCGGGAATCAAACCTTTGGCAATGATCAATCAGGTTACAGTACTGCCCAAACTTTTCAGTATTGATATTCCTGAAGAATTTGCCCGTGAAGTAAGGAAATGCAAGACAAACGATGAGGCAAAAGCTGTGGGTACGGAGTGGGCAATTTCTCAGGCACGTGATTTGATCGCGCACAAAGTCCCTTGTCTGCATATTTATACCTACGGAATCTCAGACAACACACGACAAATTGCCAAGGCAGTAATTTAAATGCAAATAAAAATTAATCATGGTATTAAAAATAGGTGATAAAGTGAGATTTCTTAATGAAGTTGGCGGTGGCCGCATTACTTCTGTTCTCAGCAAGGATATGGTAAATGTAGAAACTGACGATGGTTTTGAGGTTCCGACTTTGGTCAACAACCTGATTGTAGTCAATTCACCCGATGTTTATGAAAGCGGCAGATCCCGTAATACCGTTGCTTTGCCGAAACCATCTGTATTACCTGAAAAAAAACTTCCAAAGCCTGAAGCACCTTGGTTTTCAGATAAAAATCAGGTGGCAGGAAAGGATGAACCTCAGTTTCTTTTTGCATTTGTTCCGGAAGTTCCGTCAAATCCGCCTACTGGCAATATCTCCATGTATCTGATAAACTGGTGTAATGAAACATTGCTTTTCAGATTTGCTCAAAAGACAAAATACAATTATGAGACTGTTGCAGCAGGATCATTAAGCCCTAATTCAAAAATCTATCTTGGTTTAATCAAACCTGAGATGCTTGCTGATTTACCGGTTTTCTGCTTTCAATTACTTAATTTCAGGAAGCGGACAAAAGATCTGGGATCCTTTATTGAAAAAGAAATTACACTCTCGGCGGTTAAATTTTACAAACAAAACAGTTTCGTTACAACAAGACTATTTAAAGAGCCTGTGATGTTGATTCAATTGCATCAGGATCAGCTTAAAGCAGAAATTGAAAAGCTGGCAGAAAGGGATTTTCAACATGCTGTGGCTCAGAAAGAACCAAAGAAGACAGATCCGCCCATGTCACTTCCCAATCCTGATTTGATTGAAATCGATCTTCATATTCACGAACTGCTAGATAATTACAGCAGCCTTACAAATACCGAGATGGTAAAGGTCCAATTGGATAAATTCCATGAGGAGATGACTAAGGCAATTAAGTCGGAGGTTAAAAAAATTGTCTTTATTCATGGCGTCGGTAATGGAACGCTCAAAACTGAATTGCGCCGCGAATTACAGCGAAAATATGGTAAGTACAGTTTTCAGGATGCTTCATTCCGCGAATATGGCTATGGTGCCACGATGGTGATAATTAGAAAATAGAATTAGGCTATTAGGCTGTAGGCTCTTAGGCTGTAGGCTATTGGGCTTTTAGGAAATTAGCACATTACTAGGCTATTAGGCTCTCATACCCCTCGTTTGCAACGAGGGGTTAACTGTCTTGAGTTTGAAACTCATGAATCTAATTGTTGTTACAAACGACCAATAGATTGTTATTTAGAAATGGTCTAAACTAACTGGGCGACTTAATATAAACATCAAAATGACTGAATTTACTTAATTTTCAGAAGTAGCTTTGAGAGAATTGCCATACAATTAAATAAAGAACTTCATGAAAGAAAATATTGTTATCCTACTGATGTTTTTGTGTATTGGTGCATTTTCTCAAACACCTCAATATTTAGTGAAATTTAAGGCTACTGATAAAGCCAATGTTGAGATGGGTGTTTATTGGGATTTTAAATATGCTGAACAAAAGGCAAAAGATAAGCTTGGAGTAAATTAAGAGGTTTATATATTAAAATTTATCTACCAAGGATTTGATGCTTATATTATTATTGAAATAAAAAATTCCCCTAACTATAGTATAAAGACGCTGAAAATACCATATTACGATAAATTTGGTGAAGTTAAGAGTTATCGGTATTTCCAAGAATTCAAGTGATTGATGTCATCAATTCTAATTCTTCATTACCGCATTAGCACATTACCTCATTAGCATATTAGGCTGTAGGCTATTAGGCTTTTAGGAAATTAGCACATTAACGATTTAGGCTCTTAGGCTGTAGGTTCTTAGGCTTTTAGCACATTACCGAATTAGGCTATTAGGCTGTAGGCTATTAGGCTTTTAGGAAATTAGCATATTACCCCATTGGCATATTAGCACATTACCGAATTAGGCTATTAGGCTGTAGGCTCTTAGGCTTTTAGTACATTATCTTGCTTCATCCTCCGGCTTTTTTTGCTTTATATCCTTCGGAAAGAAGTATCTCTATAACCCGGTCACGGAAATCACCTTGTATCATAATTTCGCCTTCTTTTACCGTTCCTCCAACACCACACTTCGATTTTAACTTTTTACCTAACTCTTTAAGATCATCTTCCAATCCGGTAAAACCGGAGATTAAAGTCACTTTTTTACCTGCACGTTGTTTTTTGTCAAGCATTACCTTCAGATTTTGCTCTCCTGGTTTAAGCGTTTCCTGATTTTGATTTTCCGAATTATAACTGTATTCGAAGTTGTCAGCCGTAGAATAAACAACCCCGTCGCGGGATTTTCTGCTTTGCTGGTTAGACATATAAATTTATTATGTAATTAATAATTAGGATAATACCTGCAGTAATAATTATAAATGGAGACAAAAGTAAATGATAATTTTCAAATTTAAGAATTTAAAAATAGCTATTTTTGATGAAATTCAACTAAAGAACAAGATTGAGCAGTCGGTAAATTATAATCAATCTAATTTAGCATATGATTTTCCTTCATTCCATTAATTTTTGCAAATTTGCGGCACTGAAAATCGCAGGTCATTGTTGTTGATAACGAATTTCAGTCAGAAGATGAAGGTAAATTATTTCATTTGCTTTCTCTTCCTGGTATGCATTGATTTTCAATAAAATAATTCTGAAGTTCATGAATAAGATCATCGATAAAGTTTATTTTTCGGATAAAGTAGTTAAGCTTGTTGTTGAAAACCCATTAATAGCGAAATCCAGAAAGCCTGGTAATTTCGTCATGTTGCGCGTTGGCGACGATGGCGAGCGATTTCCCCTCACCATTGCAGGTGCCGATCCTGTGAAAGGAACGATTACGCTGGTAGTTCAGATTATGGGAGTAAGTTCATCAAAACTTGTCGCTCTTGAAATAGGTGATTCCATCACCGATCTTGTAGGCCCGCTTGGAAAACCTACGCATATCGTTAATATTGGAACTGTTTTAGCGGCTGGCGGGGGCGTAGGCGTTGCTCCGTTGCTTCCCATTGTTGAGGCGTTTAAAAAAGCAGGCAACCGTGTTGTAACAGTCATAGCCGCTCGAAATAAGGATTTGATTATTCTCGAAGATGAAATTCGTAAATGGTCAGACGAAGTTATCGTGATGACAGATGACGGGTCGCATGGAAGGCAAGGACTGATAACTGCCGGAATGGAAGAGATCATTCAGCGTGAGAAAATCGATGAATGTATTGTCATCGGCCCTGCCATAATGATGAAATTCGCATCACTGCTTACCAAAAAGTATAATATTCCTACACAGGCAAGCTTAAACTCGATCATGGTTGACGGAACCGGAATGTGTGGTGCCTGCCGGGTAACTGTTGATGGAAAGACAAAGTTTACCTGTGTGGACGGACCTGAATTCGATGCCCATCAGGTTGATTTTGATGAGATGTTGATGAGACTGGGGGGCTACTCTCAGGAGGAGAAAAAGGCAACCGAAATTTATTCACAAAAGCTTTAACTTTAAGGGAAATGTCATTAAACCCCGAATACCTCAAGGAGGAAAGAAGTCAGGAATGGAGAGCTGCTTTGCGCTCAAAGACAAAAAATAAGGAACGGATGCTGATTCCCAGAGTTAGTATGCCTGAGTTGGCACCTGAAATCAGAGTAAAATATCAAGGCCGCGAAGTGAATATGGGTCTGCAGCTGGAGCAAGCTCAGGAAGAAGCCAGGCGATGTATGGATTGCGTAAATCCTACCTGTATCGAAGGATGTCCGGTAAGCATAAATATTCCTAAATTTATTAAGTATATCGAAGAAGGAGAAATACTTAAAGCCGCTGCTTCACTGAAGGAAACCAATGCTTTGCCTGCTGTTTGCGGTCGCGTTTGTCCTCAGGAAAAACAGTGCGAAGCGAAGTGTTTTTATGTTGATAAACTTGATAAACCATCAGTGGCTATAGGTCATCTGGAGCGTTTCGCAGCTGATTTTGAACGCGAATCAGGTGTTAGCAGCATACCAGAAACAGCTTTGCCAAATGGCGTTAAAGTTGCCACCGTGGGATCTGGTCCGGCATCTCTCTCATTTGCAGGCGACATGGTTAAGTATGGTTATGACGTTACTGTTTTTGAAGCTTTGCACGAAATTGGCGGCGTTTTAAAATATGGAATACCCGAATTTCGGCTTCCCAATTCAGTGGTGGATTTTGAGCTGGAAAATCTTCGGAAGATGGGAGTGAAATTCGAAACCAATTATATAGTAGGGCGGACTTCAACGTTTGATGATCTGAAGGAAGAAGGTTACAAAGGATTTTTTATCGGCAGCGGCGCTGGCCTTCCCCGGTTTATGGATATTCCGGGTGAGAATTATAATGGAATCCTTTCCTCCAACGAATACCTGACCCGTGTCAACCTTATGGGAGCAGCAACGGATGAAAAAGACACTCCTGTATTGCGAGGCAGAAATGTAGCAGTGATTGGGGGCGGAAATACCGCAATGGATTCGGTTCGGACAGCTTTGAGGCTTGGTGCTGACAGGGCAATGATTATCTATCGCCGCTCCGAAGCTGAGATGCCAGCCCGTATTGAAGAGGTAAAGCACGCAAAAGAAGAGGGTGTTGAATTTATGATGCTATGCAATCCTCTGGAGTATTTTGCAGATGAAAAAGGTCGTGTAAAAGGAATGAGCCTCAACCGGATGGGACTTGGAGAACCCGATGCTTCAGGTCGCCGCCGTCCGATGCCAATCGAAGGATCCGAATTTTATCTTGATGTCGACCTGGTTGTAGTAGCGGTGGGCGTGTCTCCTAATCCATTGGTTCCTTCATGTCTTCCCGATCTGAAAGTTACCAAATGGGGAACTGTGGTTGTTGATGAAGATAATATGCAATCATCAATATCAGAAATGTTTGCCGGAGGAGATATTGTTCGGGGCGGAGCAACCGTAATCCTCGCTATGGGTGACGGAAGAAAAGCTGCTGAAAATATGCATCAATTTTTACAAAAGACGATTAATTAATTCAACCTACTCGAAGATGACAAATCTTAATGTCAAATATCTCGGACTTGATCTGAAAAACCCGATTATAGCCGGAAGTTGCGGACTAACCAATTCGATTGAAAATCTGAAAGCGATTGAAAGAGCGGGCGCCGGAGCAGTGGTTCTGAAATCGATATTCGAGGAGGAAATCTACCTTGAATTTGCTCACGAATTCAGTAAACTGGGTCCAATGGATAATAATCTTGAATTTCTCGATTATTA
Source organism: Mariniphaga sp. (assembly GCA_037133495.1). GTDB lineage: Bacteria > Bacteroidota > Bacteroidia > Bacteroidales > Prolixibacteraceae > JAAFHB01. Next base: position 23,334 of record JBAXOA010000062.1, read on the forward strand.
CGATTACCAGATTAAAAAAGATAATCTGAAGCACTACCTTACATTAATTTCTGAGGCTAAAAAAACGCTTTCGATACCTGTTATTGCCAGTATTAATTGTGTTACAACACAAGAATGGGGATTCTTCGCAAAAAAAGTGGAAGATGCAGGTGCTGACGCGATTGAACTCAATGTTTTTGTGCTCCCAACAAATCTTACCCAGACGAGTCAGGACAACGAAAGAGCCTATTTTGATATTGTCTCCCGGATTTCATCTAAAGTAAAAATTCCAATTTCTCTGAAAATCAGCCCTTATTTTTCAAATCTTGGCGGAGTAATCCGTGATCTCTCTTTCTCCGAAATCAAAGGGCTGGTATTATTTAATAAGTTTTATAGTCCCGATGTGGATATCGATCAACAGAAAATCGTAGGTTCTGATGTATTCAGTCACGATAGCGATTACAAACTTTCACTTAGGTGGATCGGTATGATGGCCAATCGGGTAAACAGCGATCTTTCTGCATCAACGGGCGTCCATAGCTGGCAATCATTGGTGAAGATGTTACTCGTCGGTGCTACAACAGTTCAGGTGGTATCGGCTCTTTACCAGGAGGGTTTTTCTGTAATCACCGGTATGATTGAGAATCTGGAAAAATGGATGGTTGAAAATAATTATGAATCTGTCAGTGACTTCAGAGGTAAACTTAGTCTGGACAATACAACTAATCTTGCGGAATACGAAAGGGTACAATTTATGCGTAACTTTGGGGAGCATAAATAATAATAGACCATCATGGCCCTTAACATAAGAAACACCCGGAATATTGCATCTGTTTCTTCATTCTTTTTGCTGATTTTGCTCTCCTTCCCGTTACAGGCACAGCAGCAAGATGGATCCAATAAGCCACAGACTCATAATGGATTGCAGAAAGAGACCCAGGAAGATCGTCTTTTCATTTTTCATTCCGTACGTAAGCGGGAGACTGTTTTTTCAATAGCCCAGAAGAATAATATTACTTCAGAGGATATCTATAATAATAACCCACAATCCAGAGACGGAATTAAGGTTGGCGATGTATTGAAAATTCCTAAGCCAAAGATTTCTGCAAGTGAGGCAATAGAAGTAATCAACCAGATCTATCAACCTGTAAAACACATTGTTGGCCGTAAAGAGACATTGTATTCCATTGCTAAACAGTATAATACAACTCAGGAGGAGATTCTGAAAATAAATCCTTCTGTTAAAGGAATTCTGGCAAAGGGAACTGTTTTAATTATTCCAGGTTCCCCGGCATCGCATGATGTTCAGAAACAAGCTGTAGAATCAAGTACCTTCATCAATTACCGGATTGTAAGTGGCGACAATTATTTTCAGTTGAAGAAAAAATTTGGAGTTTCGCAGGCCGAATTAGAACAACTGAATCCGGAGCTTAAAGAGGGGTTTAAATCGGGAATAACGATTAAAATTCCGAATAAGGAATCCGATGAACCCAAAAATCAGTTAAAAACAGATAATAAACCACCTGCCAAAACCGTCCAGGTTGCAGAACCATTTGAGACCGCTGCTTCTTCAGTTTTACAGGTTAATTCAAATAGAACATTCGAAATTGGTATCTTCCTGCCATTCTGCCAGGATCTTAGCGATTCTGCCCGTATCGCTCAACGAGCCTTCAGTTTTCTTGAGTTTTACTCCGGAGTAATGCTGGCTACCCAAAAAATGACAGATGCCGGTATGAAAATAAAGCTCTTTGTATACGACACTTACCAGGATAGTAAGGTTGTGGAAAAATTGGTTAAAAAGCCTGAGTTCTTGTCTCTCGATCTGATTATCGGGCCTGTATATCCTGATAATCAAAAGCCTGTTGCTGAA
>JBAXOA010000063.1:0-25179 GCA_037133495.1 Mariniphaga sp.
CCGAAAAGGACATATTTACCAAAGATCTTACGCATCAGGAAACCTTCATAACCAACATCTTTTACTTGTCCGGACGAACCAATGTTAACCGGTTTAGAAGCATAATCAGAGAGGTCGGGTTTCATTGGGGCAATAGTTGCCGGACCTAATCCCCAGATCATCCACCATGTTCCGTCGTCATCCTTAAATAAGGACGGATCATGGATTCGGCTAACCTTATCGCCCATAGGGTTTGCCCAGGGCCCTTTAGGTTTTAATCCTTGAGCGACCGACAAATTTCCGAGACTAACAGGTGATGGACTTGTGGATATTACAACAAACTTGTTATTAATGAAATATAATTCGGGGGCCCAGAGCCGCCATCCCTTCTCTTCTCCAGGTTTAAAGCTCTCAGGTTTTGCAGTATACCAAAACCCGTCTGTGAGGGAATATATGACACCCAACGATTTCCAGTGGATAAAATCTTTTGTTTTCCATGCCTTCACATCGTAACCAATTTTCCCTGAGGTGTACCTGTCTTCGGGTAACTCTTTTCGTGTGGTTAATTGTGTGGTTCCGGTAAAGTAGTAAAAGCCATCGGATGATTTAACGATATAGGGATCGCGAATCCAATTATCTTTAATATGGATTGCCCGGTTATGGGCGGCAAAGGCGGCTTTGATCTCTTTAGGTTTTAGCAGTACGCCGGGTTCAGTACCAAATGAGAAGGTCGTGGAAACTAATAATAAAATAAATATAGAAGTTCTCATTTAACTATTTTGAGTTGATGTTTTTAACCGTTTTTATTGCTACCGGACCAATCAATCCGGAAGGGAGCTGGTCGTTATTCAGCCAGCCCACAAACATATTTTTATGTGTACGCCGATCTGCTGGTGGCAACTTTTTGTCTCCAACCAACCGGTTAGGCCAGAGATTCACAACTTTAATTTCCAGTTCGTTCTCTCCTGTCTTAACAGCTTCGGTTATTTCTATCTGCCAAGGTGCACACCAGACCACGCCAAGGTCTTTCCCATTGAGGTTGATCCGGGCTGTCTCTTTTACTGTTCCTAAATCAAGAAAATACCGTTGTTTTGGTACGACCGTTTGCATGCTGAATGATTTTTTATAAACTGCTGAACCGCTGAAATTCTTAACTGCCGGTTCCGGACGCTTGTTCCAGTCTTCCAGTTTGTCAAATACCATCAGTCCTTTGACTTGAATGCTATCCAGACCTGCAGTCGGATAAAACCACTGGGGATCAAACTGAACCGACCATGGTCCTGTAATATCTTGTATATGAATATATTCCAAATAATTCACTCCTGTGTTCTGGCTTATAAATTCTGCTTTCTTTGTTTCTTTCTTGAAAATCAAAAACATAGCGCCGTAGGGCTCAAACTCCAGCGAAATGGAAGTGATGCCGTTTTGAGTTTTAAACTGTGGCAAGTCATGTTGCTCACCTGTGACAGGATTCCATAATTCCGGCTGTCTGCCGCTTACACGAAACCGGCAATCCGCGAGAAGGTGGGTGCCTCTTTTATTTATTACGAAATAAATTTCTGAATTATTTGTGCGTCGATGGATAAAATCGAGCAATGCATTTTCAGTTTGACTTTGGAAGGTAAAATCTGTCGGTGTATTCTCCTTTTCCAGAACCTCACGAATGGTCATTCCATTTATTATTTGACCTTTGCCATAAGTTTGTTGAAGCAGAGAAGTGGCCGTTTTTGTTCCCCAGACTTTATCGGCAATTGTTTTTAGCTGTTGTTCACTTTTCGGATAACCGGTCAGACCGGGGGTACGCAGTGGTTTCGGACCGATTACCGTGGCTCCCGCTGCAATGAGCTCCTGGATTTTTCGGGCAACATTTAACGGAAGTACGGGTCTGTCAGGCAAAACCAACACCCGGTAACTCATCCCGTCGGGCAGAACAATCCTCCCATCTTTTACTGACAATCGGGTAAGCATAATTTCTGTGTTGCAGACGTCATAATCATAGCCGAATCCGCGTGAAGGGTCAATATTTTTTGGTGGAATAAAGTTTGGCGCTTCATCACCACTATAATACAACACATCGGCGACAAAGAGTCCCTGTTGCAGTATATAGGAGCAACGGGAAAGATAGCTCAGGAATTGCTCAGCCCCCTGATTCCACCATGTGATGTTATGATTGAAATGAAACCCGCCGAACACCGATTTCCCGGGCAGACCATCCTCCGGACCTGATGTTGCTGAACCATGAATGCTCAGCGCATTGATCCCTTCGCAGAATGCGTTGTTCGCGTGGCGGAGCAGACCGCCGGGTGACTGACTCCAGTGTTGCAACCGGCCTCCTGTTGTGAACGCCTCGGATGCCACAACCTTTTTCCCATATAAATGACCTGCACTGGCAGCTTGTTTGGCATTTACATTCTGGGCGGCCTCGTCCCAGCCTGGCGTGGTAATCACATGATGATCAGCAGGGGCCCACTGGTTTTCCTTCCATAATTCGATTTCCCAGAACTCAGCAACCGGTATGTCCATGCGCCCCTGGTTCATCAGTCCGTCGTTGCATAATAACCGCGGATGATGCTGGCCTCCGGCTTCTGCCCGAACTTTCATACCATCTGAGTGCGAAAGTTCTGCCCAACGTTTGTAATGACCGTCAGCCACGCAATCGGCAATCGTGCGCCGAACGTCTGCCAGGAAGCGATCGGTGATCTCAACACTCTCCACAATCTCGCCTGCCATTGCGGCGAGGTAAGGGACAGGATTATATCCGCGCCTTTTTTGAAACTCTTTAAGTAGCTCAGGTGTCCATGAGTATATGCCGTCAATTTCAACATTGTCCTCTATGAAATATTTTAAAGTCTTTCCAACAAGAGAGCCCGCATCACCGATCAGAGGCTTGATCCCCTTCTCGTAGTTTAGCGTTGTTGCAGCGGGACTGAGATAATCGGCAAGCAACCCTTTTCCGAAAGCTACGTTAAGTCCGGTTGTTGTGCGACCGATCCGAATTACCTTCCAATTTCCCGGAGGGACATCCCAATTCATGATTCCGTCATTTGAAATTTTGGATGTCAGGTCGATCATCCCCTGAGTTTTTAATGGGCGGTCACCCGGAAGAGCAACCAGATCTTCACGGACAAGACTCACCTGATCGGCTTGGCGGGTAGCTGTTACACCAAGCGGGTTTGTTATTGCGCGTTTGGCGGCAAGACGTGCAATACGTTCTACTTCAAGACGGTTGCCGAGAGCAAAATCCCGGACTTTTGTATCCTTTGGCATCACGATCCGGAACCATCGGGCTGTGGTTGAAGGAATGGTTCCATATATTGTGTTGCCACCAGGGCTGTTGAAGGCTAACACCGGTTTAAATGCAACTCCATCTTCGGAAGCTTCGACAGCGACTTTACTGGTAATGTCAATCCATGTATAATCCACAAGATGTGGTTTGCCAAAATCGACTAATATGTATGGGTTTTCAGATGTGCCTGAATTCCAGGTAGTGTTAAAATTTCCATCCAGAAGATTAGGAAGATCGCTCTGATTACTGCTTAAGGTGATGACGGTTTGCGGTTCTGCTGTTTCATCAGGAATCGGAAAAGCCTGGATTGTCACATCGGCATAACTTGTTCCCTTTCCTTTCGGTTCAACCAATTTGCCCGAAAATTTTTGACCGCCTTTGATGATTGTTTCACCGTTCACCATCGTCCAGCTTGAATATTCAGGGGTGATCCATGGTCCGCCCGATGGCCATCCAGGACAGGTATTCACCCCCATTTTTAAACCTGTACGATCTGCTTCCCGTACGGCATGACGGAATAATACTCTCCATTTGTCGCTCATATAGGGGGTTTCGGGCATATTCCCCAGATCAATAAGCATAACGCCACCGACCCCTTTTGCTTTCAGCTCTTCCATATGCTGCGTAATGTTCGCAGGTGTAATGTTGCCAAACCACCACATATTCACCCATGGTTTTGCCGAATCCGGGGGAGTCACAAACCCTTTGGTGAGATCGTTTTGACCAAATGCCACGCCAGCCAAAGCATATAATGCCACGGCCATCATCAGTAATTGCTTGGTCAATTTGGTTAATGTCATTCTCTGGAATAATTTAATTCTCTTAAGTATAGATTTGCCCGGTTTATCTTCTTTCCTTACTAAGACACAGTCGCACTGTCGTAAAGGTGACAACGCTCATAAAATATTTTCATACTCAATTTTAATCTCATTGAGATTTTATAGCTAACATGTTATTAATAGCTATACTGAGGACAAATTTTGCTGTAGCTCCATTTTTCTCTCATCTCCCTTTTCTTTAATTTTTCGGCCTCGGGATCATTTAGAAAACTTTCCTTTTCAGGGTTCCAGTTCAATTTCCGGTTAAGTTTTAAGGCAATATTCCCGCAATGCAACAGAGAACTTGTGCGATGCCCGGATTCTGCGGTGTAAATGGCTTTTCGCCCCGCCTTTATACTGGTTAGAAAGTCAATAAATTCGTCATCTGCTGTAGGGAGAGCGGTTTTTTTATCCTTCAAATCGAAAATATTCTCATCGCTTCCAGCTAATTTTTTATTCCAGCCTGACGATTCTACCCATCCTTCTTCGCCAATGATTTTAATATTACCATCTCCTACACCAACCTGCATGGTTATGTTGTTGGCATATCTATAGTGTAAATCAAATTTATAGGCGGTGTTGAATATCCCATCGTTATAAAAAAGTGTTTCTCCGGTTGGTGTAACCTCGGTTGGACCGGTAAATTCATTGCCTGAAACCAATTGCGCGGTATCGCAAAGATGAGCTCCCCAATCGGTGACTACTCCACCCGAAAAAGCATCATTCCATCTGAAATGGTAAAACGTTCGCGAGTAGATAAAAGGGATTTCTTTAGCGGGTCCCAGCCACATATCGTAATCGAGATCTTTGGGTGGCGCTGTAATTTCCAGCCCTTTTTTAGGCAATTGTGAAACGGGGAGGCCAATGTCGATATGTTTAATTGCTCCGAGCCGACCGTTCAGAGCGATCTCAGCCATTTGATGGTAATTAGGCAAAAACCGGTCTTCAACCGACACCTGGTACACGACCCCTGTTTTACTGATTACATCACTTAATAACCGTCCTTCGGCGATCGTTAGTGTCGGCTTTTCGCAACAAATATGTTTCCCTTTTAACGCTGCCATGATGGTTATTGGTACATGCCAGTGATCGGGTGTTGAGATTTGCACCGCATCGATCGATTTATCGTCAAGGATCTCCCTGAAATCCTGATATATCTTGCAGTCTGTTGATTTATAAGTTGTATTAACCAGGTTTTTGGCACTTGTGGCTCTTGTCATGCTAACATCACAAACGGCTACAACACGGCATAGCTCAGGGTATTTAAGGTAATGCCTTAGATTACGTTCCAGGCCTTGCGAGCCAACCCCGATCATACCAATTGTGATCAGGTCATTTGGGTTTTTGGAGAAACATCCTGAGGTGATTGGAATTATCGAAGATCCCGCCAGGATGATGCCTGTGTTACTGAGAAATTTTCTTCTGTCCATGGTATTGTCGTGTTATAGGTTTCGTATCCAGATATTTTTGTAACTTACTCTGCTACCGTGCCCCTGTAATAAAAGTGGCAGTGTTTCTGTGTGCGCCTTATACTCCGTATGTTCAGTATGTGTTGTTGGTCCCGTTAAAGCGACATGATTTTGAACCAGAACGCCGTTCTGAAATACAGTAAAACAAGCGGGCGACTCCACCGAATTATCACCGCGAAACCGGGGGGCGGTAAATACAATATCGTAACTCTGCCATGTGCCAGCCGGCAGACATGCATTTACCAATGGAGTGTGCTGCTTGTAAATGCTTCCGGCCTGACCGTTATAATAGATCTTGTGTTCGTCTTGATAGGATGAATAGATTTGCACCTCATACAAACCCATAAAGTATATTCCGGAGTTTCCAAAGTTTAAATTAGTTTGAACTTCGTTTTCGGGAATATTCCATTCGGCATGCAGCTGACAATCGCCGAATGATTGCTTAGTAATGATATCACCTGTTCCAGGTTCAACGGTAAAGTGATCACCACTGATTTTCCATGGTGCAGGAGACCCTTTTTTCTGCAGACTTTCCCATTTGTTGAGGTCATCAGCCATGAAGAGAACAATTGCATCGGATGGGGGACTATTCTTAACCACAGGGGTAACAATCACCGGTTTTTTTGACCAGTCCTCAAAATTGTTCTGCTCTTTTTTCTGTGCAAAGGACTGGTTTAGAGATGTCATGCCTATCAGGCAAAACATCACGAATTTGATTGGAAACAGGTGTTTCATAATTGCTGATTGATTTTAATTTCTTATTTCAGCTCAATAATCGTATCGACATCATCCCATTGGTCACTTTTGTTAAGCGTCAGTATCACTGCATTTTCTGTTTGTTGCAGGTCCACTTTATGGTTGTTGACAAGTAATCGTGCGGAAGAAAATTTACGCCCGTCAGCAGGTGCAGGCAATTCTAATTTCTGAGTCTTTGGAGGCAGAAACTGATGTACAAAGGTTTTCTTGCCATCAATGGATTCTGTGGCGGCATAGGCTAATCCTACAAGCGCCTTTTTGTTAAGTGTAACATACGCTTTACTTGGAAGTGTTCCAAAAACTGACGGTCCTGATTTGTCCATTAATGCACCTAACCGATCACAAAAGGAAGGTACTCCAATTTCCCATTTGCCGCCGGGATAAGGTCCAAAAGCCCAGTTAACACCACCACCTTGTCTTTCTTTGACCGAAGCCTGCAGAACGGTGTAACGGTAGGCCAACTCCGGACATATAATGACCGAATTTTTCAGTGCCCACCATTCTCCGGTAATCGGTTTGCAAACTACCCAGTTTGCAGCAGGGTACGGTGGATCCAGCGTTTCGAATGCACCGTAATCATTGCACGTACGATTAAGTCCTCCGTTTTGAATCAGGATGGCACCTGGCTGGCGGCTTAAAAAAGTCTTGCGCAACCGGGGCAGATCGAGAATTTTTTTAGGAACACCGCCATCAAGAAAATAGCCAGAAACTTCTTTCCCGTAACGATCAACCAGTTCCGCATAATAGGCATTGATAAAATCATTGTATTTAGTGAAAGGCGCCCCCTCGTTATAGCCAACCCGGTCCTGATCATCTTTTGTAAAATCGTGACCGTCACTGGGATGCACATAAAACATAACCTGAATATTTTTCGCCTTTACAGCTTTGATCAGGTCACTTAGTACATCCCGTTTTGAAGTATGCCCGGGAAGGTATTTGTTCATTACCTCGCTTGGGAAGAGAACGTTCATATTGGCATGTGAGGTAGTGAAGATAACATATTGCGCACGCATTGCCGCAGCTTTTTGGGCGAGATCTTCGGCATCGAAATTGTCGGCTAATTCATCCAGACTTTGTATCGGCGACCCGTCGATCCAATCTGTTGAACCCCATTTGTATTTTTTGCCTGGAAACGAATAATGGGCAAAAAATCCCAAATGCATCCTTAACAACGCAGCATGGGCTTGCACAGAGTCCTGTGCCATGACGATATCCGGCATTTTAGTTTTTACTTGCGCTGATGTTGTTGCAGAAGTCAGCATACTGCCAATAAACAGTATCAGAATAAGACTAAATTTTGAAATTGGTTTTCTGTTCATTTTATTATGGATTAATAACATTCTATTTTTATGGTTATAGTGATGGGAATAAACCCGGATGATTTAAGCAAAAATGCAATTTTTGCTTAATATTATAGTTTCTCACCATAAGACCACCCTTTCCGGGCAGGTTCTTTGATATATGGATCTAATTCAGGACGGCCGGTTGCTTTCATGTTTTTGGCATCATATTCGATTTTGCCCCCGAACCTTTGCGCCAGGATACCCACCTGAGCCATTTCAACTAAACTTGCTGAATAGTCGAAGTTTGACCCGGGGAGTGTATGGCTTTTAATGGCGGAAATCCATTCCTGGACAGGTTTTTCTTCCATTATTCTTGGAATAGTTTTTGCAGGAGGATTTTTCATAAATTCTTCCCACTCTTCTTTAGGAACGAGAAGTCTTGCATCGTTTGGCCGCATACCGGTAATCAAAGTTTTTTTGTCTCCAATCATAATCATCCCCTCTACAGGCAGTTCATCAATTCCCCATTCGGGTCTTACGGCAGGTTTTCCGAATCCTTCGTACCATTTCATAGTGACAGGAGCCTTATTGCCACGGGCTGCAAATTCCCATGTGACAACCGATTGTTCAGAGACAAATGTATGATCAGGTATGGGATTGATTCGCTCCGCTTCTACATGGTGAGGCATTCCCAGATCCAGCGCCCAGAATGGGGCATCAAGTGTGTGGCAGCACCAATCGCCTAATTTCCCGTTTCCATAGTAGTAAAACCCTCTCCAGTCGCCTGGTGCATAGACTTTATTATAAGGGCGTTCAGCCGCTTGTCCCTGCCATAAATTCCAGTCAAGCTCTGTCGGTATTACCTGAGCTTCCGGCGGAAAACTTGTTGAAGGGACAAAAGCGCCGGCTTTTGAGGAATTTAGGGGAGGTTGCCAGGCATGCACTTCCTTAACTTGTCCAAGTAACCCCATATCAAACCATTCTTTTACCAATCTGATCCCATTGGTGGTATGTCCCTGGTTACCCATCTGTGAGACTACACCATAATGGTTGGCCGCCTTTTTCAATGTACGCGATTGCCAGATATTATGACACAATGGCTTCTCTACAAACACATGCTTTCCCAGTTCCATTGCGGCCATCGCTGCTGCAAAATGGGTGTGGTCGGGTGTTGCAACGATTACGGCATCAATATCACCGGCCATTTCGTCGAACATGACCCGGAAATCTTTATACCTTTTCGCATTTGGGCAGGCCTTGAAACCTTTTGCCGATTGCCTGTCGTCGACATCGCACATGGCCACAATGCTCTCCTTCGGAACCTGTGTCCAGCTTGCCTGCCCACGACCACCCACACCAATCACGGCAATATTTAACCTGTTACTGGGTGAACAGCTTAAGAGATTCGGAATTACCAATGTCCCGGCCATAGAGATGGAGGCCGTTTTGAAGAATGATCTGCGCGAAAAATTTTTCATCTGGTTTTTTTTAAAGTATTGTAAATCCTTTTTTTATTAAGAAATATTGTCCGTTTGCTTTGGTTTTGAAGGATATTAAATCCCCGCTAATCGTTTTTAGTTTTTTTATGCCTGCATAAATATCAACGGTGTCGGAACCCCATGGGTTACGAATGGTGCAGTCGACACCTGCTTGTGATTTTATCTTAACATAAGCGACTTCTCCATTTTCATACGATGAAGATACCATAAAATTACCTCTGCAAAGCAAATTAAACTGAGCATCCCACTCCTTTGGCCATGCCGGGAAAACCCGGATAATGGTCGGTTCACCCGGTTTGGAAGGAATGCTCTGAACCAGCGCATTGTGCAAGGCATCAGAAGCTCTTCCAAGTCTTTCGCAGGTTGTTGCCTGCAAGCCCTCCATCTGGTCCATCCGGTTCTCAAGAACCGGTTTGGTCAATGCCTTCATCTGATTGGGAATAAGATATTTTGTGGCTTCCGAACGTCCCAGCATGGCGCCCACAATTGGCAACATACATAAAGTTCCGGTGACTGTGTTTTCTTTAATTCCATTAGGATAGTAGGCGTTAAAAGTGTTGTTCGCAACTCGCAACATCATGGTATCTTTCGACTCCAGAGTACAAAGGTCAAAACAAAACACGGGCATTGTATTCAGATCGGGCATTGCTGAAGCCTCACCACCCACCTGTACCGGCAGAAGCGATTTTACATGTCGCAAGGGTTGTCCTTTTAATTCGGGAAATTCACTGCTCATCGGAAGCGGGGAGAGGTTCTGGAGCAACTCCTTCCACAATGGGCGCAAATTGGTATCTGTATTCAGTATTTCTGATGCTTTAATGGCCACAGGTAAAATACCCATCATCGAAGAAATTTCCTCGACAGTATTATGTCCGTCCCAGATCGGTTCGTTGTCGTTGACGTGATAAATATGGTATTTCCCATCGGCTCCTTTTTTTAAATTTGGGAAATTGCGGTAAAACTCAGCGGTCCCTTTAATCATCGGATAAGCAGATTTGGCTAGCCACTCTTTGTCCTGAGTATATTCATAATCCATCCAGTAGGTGTAGGCAAGTTTGGCTCCGCGAGAAAAAATATGGCTGACAGGGCCAAATGCGTCTTTCCCGATTCCATTATTCCAGCGGCTCTGCCATCTGTTCCTGCTTCCAGCATAATCTTTATACCCCTGTGACCGCTGGTCCCAAGGCTTCTGAACCAGCATTAATGCGCTCATCTCTTTTGCGATCGAATCAGGCATCTCCGGATCTCCGTTGAATCCTATTGTTTCAGCAATATAAATTCCTTTGCTGCCCCATTGTTGTTCAGCAGAACGGGCCGAGGCCTTGTAAAGCGATGAAAACATTTTGAACATGGGATTGAAGAGCTCAATTTTATTCGCGGTCAGCAGGGCATTATAGATACAACTCTGATTTGCACCCCAATAGGAGCCACCCCAGGCACGAGTATCGCCATCAGTAATCCAAAGCATTCCGTTGAACTTTACAGGATAGTCGCCCCGCGAGGTGGAGGCCATTATGTAGAGGTAATAGATATAGTTTTTGTTTACATAATCAGCCACGCCATCCTTACTGCTAAGCTGGACATACGATTGTTCCCAGAAAGAGTGCCACCAATCCTTGTTGGAGGTGAGCATGGCATCAAAACCTTTCGAAGCAGCATGCTCAAGTTTTTTAACCGCCAGGTCAACAACATCAACTTTTGGGTCAAATGAGGCAGCACTTGAAACAAGGACTGTATATTCTTTTGCCCCGGTAGTTGTGGAAAGCTTTACTTCTGTATCTCTGGCGAAGTATGCCCTGGTTTTATTGTCGGGAATGGAGATGGCTACGGCAGATTTGCAGTAGTATTCATTTTCGGAAAATTCCTGGGTCAGAACGATTTTATCTCCTATGATCGCCAGTTTGGAAATCGCCTTATGCCTGGCTCGCTGAACGATCAATGGTCGTAAAGCATGCAGGTTGACAATAGCCGGGGTTTGAATCCTGCGGGTGTCAACAACCCTGACTGCCATTACATCTTCCTCGTTCCAGACTAATGTTTTGGTATTAATACCTTGTCCTTTTGTTTCAATGGTGCCGTCGTAACAGGAGAGATGCTGATTGAAATTATTGTCTGAAAAAACCGGCTCATTACTCTGGAAATCAATGTCAATTAATCCGGACCCGCCGCACCAGTCGCGTGGTGTTCCATCAAAAGTTCTGGTATTTGAGTTGACCGAAAAGACATCTACCCGGTTAATCTGATAACTAAGGGCATTTTGATTCGTCCAGATCAGACTTCCCATCCGGCCATTGCCTATCGGCTGACCATCGGAAGAGCGCTTTACAGGTTGGGTATAGTTTAAGTCGGCTTTTGAAATCAATGACCGATAATCGATCATGGGTATTTGTACGGTTTTATTTATTTTGCCTGGCACGCGGGCAAATGCAATACAATTTGCGAATAGCATCGCAAACAAAACAACTGTTTTTATTTTATAGGTAATCCTCATAATTAATGTTCAATTTACAATTTTCAATGTTCTCCGTCAGCTGACGGATCAATGATCTTTCCCCTTTTCCCTCTTCACTTTTAACTCTTCACTCTTCACTCTTCACTGTTCACTCTTCACTCTTCCCTATTCACTCTTCACATTAGGCTCGGCTCCCATCTCCATCTCCAGCTTTCCACCTGCCGACAGCTCCTGATGACTTATCCAATATCTGTTTAAAGGTTTGCCATTTAATTTCATGGATTGAATGTAAATATTTTTCCCGGAATTTTTATTCGCAATAATTGTAAATTTCTTGCCTGAAGCGTATTGCGGATCTAATTGGATAATTACCTTGTTGAAAACAGGACTGGTGATCTGGTATTTATTATCTCCCGGACAAACCGGATGTATTCCAATCGCTGATAATACGTACCAGGCAGACATTTGGCCTACATCATCATTGCCGCATAGTCCAAATACATCAGCGCCGTATGCATTTTTACAAATTTTACGGGTCCATTTCTGGGTAAGCCAAGGTTTCCCGGCCTCATTAAAGAGATAAGGCACATTATGCACCGGTTCGTTGGGGTGGTTGTAGTAATCGTTCCACCGGAAATTATCGGGCGATTTATCAAAGAAGGCGGTGAGTTCGTCGATGAAAAACTGTTTCCCCATCAGTTTCATCATTCCGGGAACATCGTGAGGGACAAACCACCCTTGCTGATAGGGGTTTGACTCTGCACAACCTTGTCCATGAACCGTTTTCCCTTTCCATTCAAGCCATTTCGTATCGCTTAACCGTCCCCGGAACCATTTCACCTCGTCGTTCCAGATATTCTTATAAGCGAGACTTTTTTGGTAATAAACCTTAGCCAGATCTGTTTTTTCCAACGTTTCGGCGAATCTTCCAACACACCATTCGGAATAGGCATTCTCGAGCGTTCCGGAGATGGAACCTTCAAGATATCCCTTTTCTCCGCTTCCGTTCCCATCGACGGTATTTTTGCAATAATCGAAGGCTTTATCAACATCGTAATTACGAATCCCTTTTTCATAGGCATCAACCACTGATATTACACCTGGATTGCCAAGCATTACCCCAGTGTTATAATTGAGCAGCTCCCATTTGGGCATTGATTTATGTCCGGTAAAGTCGGCTGTCTCAATCCATGAATTAATCGCATCGTTGACCAATCCGGGGTTTATGATGGTTTGTAACGGGAACTGACTCCTGAAAACATCCCATCCGCTGTAGAGCGTCCTGAAAGTATAATCCTTTGATTGATGTATTTGCTTATCAGAACCCATGTAATTCCCGTTGATATCCGTAAACATGCGCGGATCGATCATTGACCTGTAAAGTGCTGTGTAAAAGATTGTTTTGTCTTTATCGTCCCCTCCGGATACATTCACTTTGGAGAGCATTTTGCCCCACGAATCCCTGCTTTCTTTTACAACCTGATCAAAATTCCAATGGGGAATATCATGTTCAAGGTTCAGTCGTGCGCCTTCCACATTTACATAGGAGATGCCACTTTTTAAAATGACAACTTCACCCTCGGCGGTGTTGAACTCGGTGAAGAAACCAAGGTGCTTCCCCTGCTTTTCTTTGGTTCCATGGCTTACTGCAGCATTTGCGACCCGTTGCTGGTACTCAGGTGAAGGGACCTCCGCGGCTTTCCGTTTCCATCCATCAGGAATATCGGCGCTCCAAACTCCATACTGAGTGAGTGGTTTGCTGAACTGGCACCAGAAGTAGACTGTGTACCAAACTCTTGCACCGTTTCCCCAGCCTCCGCCATCGGGTGTGCATTTCATCCATCCGCTAATGGTATGGTCGTCTTCGACTTTTACATACTGTTCGACTGAGGTTCCGCCAACGCGTCTGGAAAGGTCAATCTGAATTCTTGAAAGTTGCTGTTTAGGGTAGGTAAAACGGATAATTCCGGCTCTGGGGCTGGCGGTTAGCTCTGCTTTGACCTTATAGTCATCGAGTGTCACGGAGTAGTATCCAGCCTTGGCGATCTCCCTTTGGTGTGAAAACCGCGAGCGGTATCCACTACCGGGAACTGCTTCATCCCCCTTGTTCGTTTTTAACTGACCGGTAGTTGGCATCACCAGAAAATTTCCCAGGTCTCCATTCCATCCTATTCCGCTCATATGGGTAAAACTGAACCCTTCGATGGTGTTGTTGAACCACGAATAACCATTCCCGTTATCGCCGCCTGTATTCGTATCAGGACTAAGCTGAACCAGCCCAAATGGGGTAACTGGTCCGGGAAATGTTCTGCCGCAATCTTTTCCTGCCAGCTTTGAGCCAGCCGGACCAAAGGCGCCGATCATCGGGTTGACAAAATCAACATTCGTATTTTTCTGACCTAAAGAGGAAAGGGTAAGGTTAAGAAGTAAGAGAAATAAGAGCAGAAAATTGTGGTTCATAAAATGATGATTGTTAGCGATATATATGATTGTTGAGAATTACGAATTACGAAATACGAATTACGAAATACGAATTACGAATTACGAATTACGAAATACGAATTACGAATTATGAATTACGAAATACGAAATACGAATTAGGTGTTGATGTTTTTTTTTTATTTTCAAATTTTCAAATTAGCACATTAGCACATTAACAAATTAGCACATTAACACATTAGCACATTCCCGAATTTGGCTCATTCATTGGACTTGCGGTATCCGGGAGGTACTTTACTGAATATTGCCTTGATTTTTTTCATGTCAAACTTGAGGCTCCGGTCGTAGTTATAGATCCCGTTCTGCTCTTGCTCAACATCGGTGAACTGAGTGTAGCAATAGCCGGTAATATAGTCTGTGGTCAGGATCGCATCGGTTAACTTTTCGAGCCGGTCGTAATATTCTTCGATAGACTTAGGCGTACTGTAACCCCATGCTGATTCGCTCATCGATTTTGAAACCCACTTGATTCCACCATATTCATCGAGAATATATGGTTGGTTATTGTATTTTTCTTCGGCATAATTAGTAAAGATTTTGCCCTTTTCCTTTGGTGCCAGGTAGTTCTTAAATTCCTCAGGGTTCTGCACATAACAGTGGGCAGTCCATAAATCAGTTTTTACATGTGTCCAGCCGCTGCAATCGTTGATAGGTCGTGATGGATCCAGATTCTTTGTGTTGTGGATGATATCGTTTAGCAACCTGCTGTATTGCGGGTTTTTTGCAGATCCTGTTTCGTTGAATGGCGTCCAGGCAATAATCGATGGGTGATTTCTATCGCGGGTCACTATCTCAAACCATTCGCTCATGAAATTTCTCCCACCTTCTGGATCATTCACGCCAAATCCTCCGCTCGATGACTCTGCCCAGGTGAGATAACCGAGTTTGTCAGCCCAGTAGTGGAAACGTTCATCAAAAATTTTCTGATGCAACCGTGCCCCGTTGAATCCGGCATTCAGCGAGAGCTGAACATCATTTTTTAAAGCCTCATCCGTTGGAGCGGTCCAGATTCCTTCGGGATAGAATCCCTGATCTAATACAAATCTTAAATAGATTGGGCTGTTATTTAAAAATATCCGGTTCCCTTCGATATGAATTTTCCGCATTCCCGCGTAACTTTTCACTTCGTCGATGACTGTATTATTCTGATCGGTAACCTGATAGACGATATCATACAAAAAAGGAGATTCGGGTGACCAGGTTTTTGATTTTTTAATCTGAACTTCAGCAGCGCTATTATTTCCGGCAAAAATTTCTTTTTGTGCGACCAGTTTTTGGCCATCCAGCACTTTAACTTTAAACTTCATCCCTCGTTCGAGGCTGAAAAATTGAGGTTGGATAATAAACCGGTTATTGTCAAGATCAGCCGTTATTTGACAATCTTTTAAACCTTTTTTTGGGACTGCCTCTAACCAGACTGTTCTCCAGATTCCGGTCGTTCTTGAATAGTCGCATCCCGATGATTTAAGTGCAAGCGACTGTTTTCCCCCCGGCTGTTTCCCCGAACGCCTTTCGTCTTTTACACGCAACACCAGGTTGTTGGCTCCATCGAAGGTGATATAATCTGAAATATCATAGCTGAATGACGATGTTCCGCCCCAATGGGCGCCGGCCTTTTTACCGTTAATATATAAATCACTTTGATAATCAACACCTCCAAAGTGGATCATAATCTTTTTGCCGCTCCACTCCGCTGGAATTTCAAGTTTCCTGTGATACCACATTTCTTCAATAAAATCCTTGTATTCGATGCCCGACAATTTGCTTTCAGGACAAAACGGAACAATTATCTGATCTTTAAAACCGGTCGACTTAATAAAACCCTTTCCGAGTCCTGTTTTATCAAAGTCGAAAGCGTAAGTCCAGGGTCCGTTCAGATTTCTCCACTCGGCCCGCTCAAACTGGGGTCTGGGGTATTCCGGACGGGGCATTGTCTGGGCGTAGATATTTTCAGAAAAGGTGATGCACACCAATGAAATAATTGCGATAAATAAAGATCGTTGAACTCTTATTTTCATGAATATTTGATTTAATCTTTTGTATATGCTCAACCCTTTTCGGGGTTGTGATTTTGTTGGTTACTTTTCTGCGGGTCCGTGAATTTCATTCAATGTCATTAGCATTAAACCCTTCAGGGTTTTTCTTACTTTTTAAATGATTCCGGCACTCTGCTGAATACCTTTCTGATCTTACTCATATCGAATTTTCTGGTCCGATCGTAGTTGTAGATGCCATTTTTTTCCTGTTCAACATCAAATAACTGGGTATAACAATAACCTGAAATTGAAGGGTAGAACAATATAGCATCAGTTAGTTGCGTGAGACGGGCCACAAATTCGTCCTCCGTTGCCGGAGCTTTGTCGTAATACCAGTAACCATCCTCAGGGATAGTTTTTGATATCAGCCGGACTCCGCCATACTCATCCAAAATAAAGGGTTGTCCTTCGTATTGCGCCTGATCCGAATTATTGACAAACACCGCTGATTTTTCAGTTGGTGCCAGCATCTCTTTTAATTTTGCAGGATCCTGCTCGTAAACATGAGAGGAGTATATATCTGTTTTAATATGGTAATAGCCGCTGGCATCGTTGATTGGCCGGGTAGGATCGATCCGTTTTGTAGCATTATACACATCGTTGACTAATCTGTCGTAATGAATGGGATGATTTTTACGGATTCCTGTTTCATTAAAGGGAGTCCAGGTAATAATCGACGGGTGATTCCTGTCTCTTTCGACAATATCTTCCCATTCGCTGATGAAATTACGGCCTGCTTCCACATCGGTAGTATTGCAACCCCAGCTTGATGATTCGCCCCATGTCAGGTAGCCTAATTTGTCTGCCCAGTAGTGGAATCGCTCTTCAAATACTTTTTGGTGAAGTCGTGCGCCATTAAATCCGGCATCTAAAGAAAGCTGAATGTCATTTTTTAGTGCTGCGTCGGTTGGTGCAGTCCATATCCCATCGGGGTAAAATCCCTGATCCAATACCAGCCTTAAGTAAAGGGGCTGGTTATTTAGGTAAAGTCGGTTTCCTTCAATATGGATCTTGCGAAGTCCGGCATAGCTTTTTACTTCGTCAATGGGTTTGTTGTTTTTGTCAGTTACCTGATAGTTTAGTTCATACAAGAAGGGGGAATCCGGCGACCATGTTTTTGGATTTTTGATTTCCAGCTCGGCTGAGGTGGAGTTGCCGGCAGTGATGATTTTCCGGGCAACGGGTTTGCCATTTTCTAAAACAGCAACTTTAAATTTCATGCCACTTTCCAGATTATAGAACTGAGGCTGAAAAATAAATCTGTTGTGGTCGAGGTCAGGGGTGATTCTGCAATCTTTCAGCCCCTTTGATGCGACAGGTTCCATCCATACGGTTTGCCATATGCCGGTAGTGCGGGTATAAACGCCACCCCAGGAATGAAGTGAGCCGCTTTGCTTTCCGACCGGTTGCTTTCCCGACCGAGTATTGTCAATGACCTGTAATACAATATTGTGTTTTTCTCCAAATGAGATAAATGCGGTAATGTCGTATGAGAAGGAGGCTGTTCCGCCAAAATGGGTGCCGACAACATTCCCGTCAATGGATAATTCACTTTGGTAATCGACGGCGCCAAAATGAAGCAGTACTTTCTTCCCCTTCCAGGAGGAGGGAATTTCAATCACACGGTGGTACCACATGGTTTCGATGAAATCGGTATAACCGACTCCGGATAATTGACTTTCAGGGCAAAAGGGAACGATTATTTTCTTTTCAAAACCGGAAGATGAGCGATAGCCTTTTTCGGATCCTGTCTTGCTAAAATCGAATGTATAACTCCATTCTCCGTTTAGGTTTTTCCAATCTGCCCGCTCGAACTGAGGCCGGGGGTATTCTACCCTTGGAGCCGTCTGTGCCATGGTATTAACTACAAACAACAGGCCACCAAAAAACACCAAAAAAGAAAACAGACCAGGATTAATATTTTTGAATATTTTCATGTACCTAAAAGTTTTAACTCTGGCAAAACTGACCCGGATCACCATATCGTTCGGGTAATTTTCTTATTCTGAATTCAGGCTTTAAACCTTTTTTTTGTATTAATTATTAAGAGAGAGAAAATCTGATTTTATAGACAGTAAAATCAATTTATCAGCATTTTTTAATAATAAAATTGCTAGAGGCAATAGTTTTCGGAAGGAAAAACGGATGACACAGAGGGAGTAATCAGTGTTATTATGAAACACCCATGATTCTGTGCTTCGCAAACACGAATGAAGATAACACAGGTGTTCCATCAGGCAAATAAAAAACAAATTATCTTCTGATGAAACTCCCGGATTTCAGTACAGAAATCCGGGAGTTTATCTTGATTAATTGAATATGAATTATTTTACCTCTTTCAATCGGAATACACCTTTCCAGTAAGTAGTTGTACCACCAGTGGATGGATAACTTGGATAAACGTTTAACACTGGTACAAGAGATGAATTGTACACAATTGAGTCATTTGATGCAGTATATGTTCCGCTGTGGTGCGTATAGTCAATAGGGACTGAACTACTTGCTGTTCCACCAAAGAAATCAACCATCACTTTTCCGGTGTTATCGACAGAGTACTTCGACAATGGCCAGGTTGTTACCGGGTAATTAGGGGCAACCATTTGCCATCCTTTGTCAGATAGGAAAATCCAAACGCAGTCTATTGGAACTGTTGTTCCAGCTTTTAGAAAAGTTCCTTTAAAAACTTTGGATGCAAGAGTTGAACTACCTATCGCGACTTTGTCGAATGCGAGGTAGGTAGTATCTCCGTACAAAAAGTTTACATTCTCGTTGTCGTAACTTAAAGAACCTTTTAGAACTACAGGATTAGCCGCAATGATATTTGAAGTTTTTCCGGAAATACCTAACCCTGTAGTGGTTATGTTAAAATCACTTCCATTTAACGTCCATGTGACCGCTTTATTGGCAGTAACTGTTACAGCAGCACGCGAGGTGTGATTATCTACTGTTAACAACTTTGCTGTTCCTCCATTGGCAATTGTCATTATATGCGTTACATCACCCATATAATAACGATTAGTCAATAAATCATACAAAGGAGTTCCGATCCAGACAGTTCCAGGAAGTGGGAATGTTACATCTGCCGACTTCTGACAGGAAGTAAAGGCAAGTACACTCATAAGTCCTGCGACCATTGTGTATAATAAGTATTTTCTCATAATATTTTTCATTTTAAAAGTGTTAATGCTTTTTTGATAGCTGCCTATCCCAATTAATTTAATTTAGCATCGAATGTTCCACCATAGTTTTTGCTCTGCACCACCTTTGGGTCTGTAAGAAGGACACCTGTAGGGATTGGCTCAAGGGCATTGATGTCGAACGGATTAAGTACTGTGCCACTGGCATCGCTAACGATTACTTTATCCGTCATGACCTGTTGGTAAAGTGCATCTGGATTTGGAGATTTTGCCAAGGTGTCACCCAATGCTTTCATTACATCGGAGCTTGACAATGAATTAGCTGATAGTGTTGCAACTACAATTACTTTGCCATTAATTGCTGCTTTCATTTTCAATGCATCTACACCTGCAGTATTAATTGTTGACTGAATACCATACCAGTATTTGTAGTTGCGGAAGTCTCCAAATAACACACGACGTTTGATATCCCAAACACGTTTGCCTTCGTAAACCAACTCAATTAAACGCTCGTTCAAGATTAGCTTAGTCCATGCATCTTTGGCTGTTACACCTGCAAAACCATAACTTCCATCTACGTTTATTATGCCTGCTCTGGCTCTGATTGGAGTCAATAAGCCTGTTACTTCAGTGCGGTGCGCATCTAACTCATTCGCGCATTCAGCCAAACTTAACAAGACTTCAGCATAACGATAAATTGGCCAGTCAGTTTGAATCTGATCTAATTGCTGGTTGTGAAGTGTGGTGTCAATCCCTTTTCTGTTCTGTACTCCGGAACCTCCTGTGCGTGCTACATCAAAAGGATGGTCACCTTTGATCACTCCGGTAAAGGTCCACTCACGACGGTTCGGATTTGCAATTGCCGTTGGGTTGGGAGGGAAGACATATCTTGCTCCGTTATAAGCAAATGTTTGTTTGAATCGAGGATCTCTGTTATTCCAGAAAAGCTTGCGGTTGTAGGCGTAGGTAGAGGTAAGCGTATCCTTGCCATCCAACATAGGATAACGTTGCAATAATTGCCATGTTGGAGCAGCAGCTTCAAGTCCTCCGCCTTGGTCCGGCGGACGACAATCTTTGTATAGACCAGCTGAGTTTGTGGTTGGATAGGTAAACTCTTGTGCCCAGATCCACTCTTTCTTTGCCCCCGCTTCATCATAGAACATAGCAGTATAAGGCTTTGTTAAACCTCTGGAGGTAGTGTAAAGACCATATCCCTTGGTGTCTAGCCAGGTTTTAACGCCTGACCATGCAGTGTAAGCATCCGTCCAATATTCTTGTACCGGTGTAGTGCAAAATGCAGGACTTGCCTTCCAAAGTAATACATCAGCTTTATAGATCATCGCGATTGGTTTAGTAACCCTAAACTTCTCGTAACCTGTAATGGCTATACCGGGTCCAGTTGGCTCAGGTAAATAAAAGATCGCGCTATCTAATAATTGAGTAACGTATTTAAAACAATCAAGAGTCGTATTTCTAGGCTGACCCAATGCCTGAGGATCAGGACTACTTGCGTTGATAACCGATTTGATAATTGGCACGCCTCCGTAAGTTTTGATTAGCTTGAAGTATTGATGCGCCAGCATAAAGAATGCCTGCCCCTTTAATTTATTTTTTGTGGCAAAAGTTGCTGTACCAATGTTCTCAAAGAAACGGTTTAAATCACGGATATTGGCATAAGCACCTGAAAAACCAGTATAGGCCTGAATCCCCGATGCACTACCTGCTGCAATTTGATCGGTATTAAACTGAGTCCAGGCGATTTGTTGCCAAAGACCAAATTCTTCTGTTGCCGGAGCATCCATTTTCGTAAAGTCACTATATAACCCACTGTAAAATTTATTAACGTACTGGGTTGTATAAGCCTCATCGGTCCAGACCATTGATGGGTCAAGACTCTTGTATTGCTTGATATCGTCGAATACTCTGTTGCAAGACGATAAAAGCACCATCGTAAATCCCAGAAGGACAACGTATCTCTTTATATGTAAATTCATAATTGTATAATTTTAAAGGTTTTATAAAAAGATTATTATAGAGAAATGTTAATTCCTAGTGAATAACTTCTTAAGATCGGGTATGCATTACCTTCAAGTGATTCTGGTTCCATAACCTTTGGACAAAGTTTATAGATCATAAATGGGTTCTCCATATTCATGAATAGCTTCACCCCTTGGATGCCAACTTTTCTGCTTAAATCAGATGGAATGGTATAGCTTAACGACATGTTTTTCATCCGTAAGAATTGCATGTTATAGGTATTCAAAGTACTTGGCTTATCGGTACCACCGCCTGGCCATGATCCGCCTAATGCATAAAGCGGACTTGGTTGACCGTTGATGTTAGCAGGAGTCCACTCATTGGGCCAGAATGTATTATATAGGGAAAATTGTGAAGTAAAGCCTCTTTCCCAGCCTCTCCAATATGAACCTACACCGGCAGCAATCATATTCAGATTAAAACCTTTATAGCTGATGTTGGCATTGATTCCATATACAAAACGAGGTGAACTATATTTACCAGGGAACCAAACCTTATCGTCGTTGCCATTCTGGTTGGTGTTTCCATCAGGAGTGTTAGCAAACAGGGTATTGTTTCCCCCGCGAAAATCCTGCGCAAAAACCATACCTGGCTGAACCGGTCCACCGGTTTCGGTATAACGGGTAGCACCTACAGCATTTTCTGCAGCAATTCTTAGTGCCTCGGCTGCTGTACGGATAACCCCAATACCGGTCCTGTTAACCAGGATATTCCAGTTGCGGATACGATAAGTTGGTTGTCCGACTTCGATGTCGTAAGCACGTGTACCGGCTGCTAAATCTTTAACAAGAACTTTGTTTTTGTTATATGATGCGTTAGCGCCGATTGAGAAATTGACATCACCAATTTTATTTTGGTAGTTCGCGGTGAACTCAGTTCCCCACGCTTTCATGATACCGTAATTCACATCAGGCAGTGAAGCTCCAATAATCGTTGGAGTTGACAAAAGCCTGTTTGATAGAATATCAGTCGTTCTTTTGTTATAGCCTTCTATCGTAAATGTTAAGGTGTTGTTTAGTACCCCAAATTCAACACCTAAATTGGTATTGGCATTCTTCTCCCAAGTGATAAATGGGTTAGGAACAACCGAGGTCGCTAATGTTGAGTAGATATCTGTTCCAATTGTGTTTTGAGAACCTCCTGAGAACATATCCATCCACTGCCAAGGATTAGTGGCATCAGTACCTGTTAAGCCATATGATCCTCTGATTTTAAAAGAGTTAACTATGTTTTTTACCGGCTCAAAGAATGATTCTTTAGATACAATCCATGCTACTGAAGCGGCAGGGAAATTACCCCACATCTTATCCGGAGCAAATTTGTAAGAACCATCCCGGCGCATAGTACCACCAAAAATGTATTTGCCAGCAAAATCATAATCTAAACGACCAATATAGGAAGCCATACCATCCTGACCATTGATGTCCCCGGATGTTGCCTGATTAGCAGGATCTGTACTTCCACCACTGATTTGGTTGTAGGATTCCAATGCGAAACCACGACGGTAAGCAGACAGTGCATCGCCTTTACTTCCCCGGAACTCATAGCCAGCAAATGCTGCAATGTTATGTTGACCAAAGCTATGTGCATAATTGATTTGGTAGTTGCCTTGGTATCCGCTTGAAGAACCGTAGTTTTGAGTTAAACTGTTGTAAGTGCCGTTTCCCTGTGCATTTCTAGTTCTCCATCCATTGGCACCTGAGTAGTTGAACACGCTGGTCGGAATATGTCGGTCGTAAATAATGTTATAATAGAACGGTGATGTACTCCATTGCTTGTCTTTCGAGAATCTGTTGTTGCAGGTGAAGTTCGTACTAACCGATAATCCTTCGATTCCGGGAATACGGTATTTTAATGATCCTGTTGTGCTTATTGCTGTGTTATAATACTGACTATTACCACTCTTACCAAACATGACAGATGCAATGGTTGGATCCAAAGGATATTGAACGCCACCAATAGTCATAGCATAAGGCTGAATTGCCGGACGAAGGTATAAACTACCAAAGTTCAAGTCACCTCCATTAATACTGTTACTGATGTCACCGCCACCTGGAGCGCCACCTTGTGAGGTTGGACGTACATTTTTATCCCATGATGCCGACATCCTAAAGTTGAAGGTTAACCGGTCGGTGATTTTGGTCTCCAGCTTTGTTAAAACAGTATATTTCTCATAGTTTACACTTAGTTTGTCCTGATCGGTTGTGCTCCAGCTGCCGGATACAAAATATTTAGTTTTTTCTGTACCACCACTCGCAGAGATGTTATGGTTTTTGGAGACAGGATTTGTCCAGAAATCGTTGTAGGCATTGTAGTTATGAGTTTTAAAATAGTCTAACTCATAAGGTAAGAACCACTCACCTGCAGTGGCTGGTCTGCCAATTTCTTTACTCCACATATTTTGTTGAAGAGCGTATTCATAGGCACCCAGCTTGTTTTGAAGTAAGATGGGATTACTTGAAGCATACTGGAAGCCATAGTTGATTTTTGTCTTACCTTGTTCTCCAACCTTGGTTGTTACAAGGATAACCCCTTCTCCCGCTTTCATACCATAAATAGCTGCTGAAGCTGCATCCTTAAGCACACTTAAACTTGCAATGTCATTGGGATTTAAAGCCTGGAATGCCTGAACATCCAAGACAACACCGTCTATAACATATAGTGCCCCAGCGCCAGCTTTCCATGAGGATACCTCACGTACTTGAATTGTAGGTGTTGTGCCCGGAAGTGAAGTGGATGACGTAACCCGAACACCAGTTGCAAGACCGGTAAGCAGGTTTAGCGGAGAGGTAACAGCGCCACGGTCGGCCAATAGCGCTGGTGAAACTGTTGATACAGAACCACTGATTTTCTCACGGGTGGTAGTCACACCATAACCCATTGTTACAATTTCATTTAGTTGAACAGCTTGTTCTTTTAATGTGACATTGAACGTCGATTTTCCGTTAATAGGAAATTCCTGTGAGTTCATTCCAATAAAAGAGAAAACCAAAACTTTTGCGTCTGTAGGTAATGAAAATTTGAATTTTCCGTCATTATCAGTAGTCATGCCCAATAATGTTCCTTTTATTGAAACCGTTGCACCCGGTATCGGAAGGCCCTTTGCATCAACTACAGTACCTGAAACATCTTTTTTCTGTTGTTCCGAGGGATTCTCAACGGCAACAGGAGCAGCCCTTTTGATCACCACGGTACGATCATCAACCTCAAACGTAAAGCCGTAAGGGACGATCACTTTATTCAAAACTTCTTCCAGTTTAGCGTCTTGCACATCAATCGACACTTCAGGAATATCTTTAATATTATCGGAACGATACAGAAAGTGAAAATCGCTCTGATCTTCAATCAATCTTAAAACTTCCGATACGCTCGCTTTCTCAACCTTCAGATTAAGAATGGTTTGCTGAGAATAGACACTTGCTGATAACTGCAAGAGCCCGGCGAACATGAAAAACATCGTAATCCTCATCATAAAGAAGATTTTTGTCCATCCGCTGCCGCAGATGGGATTCCATCGTTTTTTTTTCATACCTTTGAACTGTTTTTGTTTAAATCATTTAGTTATTATTGCTGAATGTAATGCGGGAAATGGTGCAAACATTTTCCGCATTTTTTTTAAAGCCTTTTTTGATTATCTGATCGTTATTTGTTTATTTTCAATCAGAAAATTAACTTCATTTGTTTTACTAATTTTCTTTAATACTTCACCAAAATCAGTATAACGCATTAAATCACCGGTGAACCTGAAATTTTTGAGCCCATCATTTGCGAAAATCACCTCTATATCATACCATTTGGACAATGTCTTCATAATTTCGCCAAGAGGCTGATCATCAAAAACAAACCGGCCATCTTTCCATGCGACGTATTTGTAGGTGTTAACAGCAATTTTCGAAAGATGTCCATTCCCTTTGCTGATCGTGCTTTG
>JBAXOA010000064.1:0-25036 GCA_037133495.1 Mariniphaga sp.
ATTCCAGTAGGCATGCGTTATCCTTATATTATCAAGATCGATAAAAAAAGGTAAGGTACGAAACCATTTTAAATGATCGCGCCATTCAGTTTCATAGCCTTGAAATGCGGTAAGAGTGCTCTGTATCTGGTTTCTGTTTCCGGCAATGTGGCGGGAAAGGAACATCCCGTTTGAATCTTTTATATGGTACAATACGGCACTATACTCATGGTTTCCTAAAATAGTTAAGGCATGGCCGGCTTCGGTCATTTGTCTGATGATCTGAATTGTCTCCCTGATCTCCGGTCCGCGATTAATAAAATCACCAATAAAAATGGCAGTACGTTCGGGGTGTTGCCAAATTCCATCAGGTTTAATATAACCCATTGTTTTGAGGAGCTTCTTTAACAGCGATGCATGGCCATGCACATCACCGATTATATCGTATTGCTGAAGTTTCATAGTCTTCAAAATTAAAAATATTTAGTTGATTACAATGACGATAAAATCATGAAATAACAAGCAAAAAAAGAGAGCGCCATCCGGTAATTCCGAATGGCGCTCTGTCCTGTGTTAAAGAAAAACCGTTATCTGATCTTCGAACCTTTTTGAGCAAAAAATACGAGGTAGGCGTAATAAACAAACATGCTGCTCACTGCAATAATGACAGAACCTGTGGCAGTTTGAACAGCACCCATTATTGGAGTTAGAATTGCTGCACCGATTACCGAAGTTGCAATTACCCCTGATGCGACTTTTGCGTGAGGACCTAAATCTTCCAATGCAAGATTATAAATTACAGGCCACATGATGGAATGGAAGAGTCCGGTTCCCAGGAATAGCCACATCCCTAAAGCAGGGGCTCCCGATCCAAAAATAAATGAGCCTGCCAATAAACTGGCACCACCAAAAGCACAGATTGTAAGAATCTGTCCCGCCTTATATTTGCGAAGCATAAATATGCCAAGAATACGTCCAACCATAAGCCCACCCCAATAAAATTTAAGGGTATCGGTAGCCTTGATATTTTCAAGTCCCAAATGCTTTACATAATCACTAAAAAAGCTTGGAATTCCAATTTCGATACCCATATAAAAAAAGATCGCCAATGAGCCTAACCAAACATGTGTGTACTTAAAAGCACTCGATTTATAATTTTTAACTGCCGACTTATTATCCGATTCATCTTCTTTAATTTCAGGCAATTTCAGGAAAAACATGATTGCCAAAATGACTAATGTAACGACACCAATCATCAGGAACGGACCTTTAACGATCCCTTGAATCACCGAATTTTCGAGCTTTGTTCCCGCTTCAATTTTTGGAGTCACCAAGAGAATAGAAACAAAAATAGGGGCGAAAACGGTAGCTACAGAGTTTAATGCATTCGTCAGGGTTAACCGGCTCGCCGCTGTCTCGGGACTGCCCATTGCATTGACGTATGGACCTGCAACAACTTGTAATATAACCACGCCGATTGCAAAAACTGAAACCGCGCTTAAAAAGCCATAATAACCCATTCCAACGCCTGGAATGGAGAGAAAGAAGCCCAGCGAGATTAAGGCGAGTCCCAGCAATACTCCGCTTTTATAGCCAATCCGCATCAGCAGAAGACCAACAGGGACCGAAAGAATATACGCTCCATAGAAAAAACTGTTAGGAAGCTGTTTCTCAACATCATCCAATCCGAACGCGTTCTTTAAAAAATCGATGGTCGAATTGTTCATCGTCGTAATAAACCCAAACAGGAAGAAAAGGGAAGCCATTACGATCAAGGGGAACAAATACTTGTTACTTGAGTCAGTTTTTGTCATTGTTTAAGGAATAAAATTATCGTTTGATTTAAAATAGTTTCTTTCCGCCATCTCCAATTTCAGCAACATAAAACACGGGTTTCAGTCCGGTTATCTGCTCATAATTTTCACCGACTTGCTTTATAAAGTGGTCAACAGCTTCATCCTTTACCAGACTGACTGTGCAGCCACCAAAGCCACCTCCGGTCATACGGGTTCCGATCACTCCGCTAATCTTACGACCTTCGTCTACCAAGGTATCCAATTCGAGACCGGTTACTTCATAATCGTCGCGCAAAGAGTCGTGTGAGCCATTCATCAACTCGCCAAATCTGACCAGATTCCCGGCTTTGAGCTGTTCAACCGCCTCTTCGGTTCTTTTAATCTCACTTACCACATGTCTTGCCCGCCGACGAACCGTTTCGTTTTCAATCTTATCCTGAACTTTCAGAAAATCGTCCCATGAGATCTCCCCAAGCGCCGAGATTTGTTGAAAAGGCTGTATTGCTTTAACAGCAGCCTGACATTCAGCAACCCTTTCGTTGTACTTTCCGGAGTCAAGTTTATGTGGACTATTGGAATTACTGATTACAATTTTCACCCCCTCAAGTTTAACCGGAACCAATTCGTAAGCCAAAGTATCGCAGTTGAGAAAAATGGCATGATCTTTCTTTCCCATTGCCGAAGCAAACTGATCCATAATACCACAATTCACCAGTGCAAATTCGTGTTCGGCTTTCTGACCCATCTTTGCCAGTTCAATTCTGTCGATTCCAAAATTATAACTGTCATTGATAACTACGCCTGTAACAACTTCCAGCGCAGCTGACGAAGACAAGCCCGCACCTGTTGGAACATCACCATAAAATAAAAGATCTGCACCTTTATCGAAAGTCAATCCTTTTTTCATAAACTGGGCAAAGACACCAATAGGATAATTAACCCATTCTTTACCAATGGCTTTATTTAAATCTTCAACTTTTACCTCAGCCTCAAAAGGCATATTAACTGATGCAAACCGGACTGTTTTCCGTTCAGTTTTTCGAATTAAGCAATAAATTCCAAAACTGAGTGCGCAAGGGAAAACAAATCCACCGTTGTAATCAGTATGTTCACCAATTAAATTTACGCGACCCGGTGAAAAATAACCATTTACTTCGCCTTCGCCATACTTCTCAATAAACTTTGCTTTTAATTGTTCAATTGTCATAATTTTAAAAATTAGTGTTTTTAACTGGCAGGTACTGGTAGGGGCAAATGTATAATAATTTGACTGTATTGTTTAATATTAAAAAAATGTTTTAGAACAAAATCCTGATAGATAACCGGATAATCGGCCAGATCAATCTTAAGCCGATCAAGAATGTAAACTTTATCTGGAGGGAGCTACCGAACCACCTCAATCGAATTATTAAAAGTTGCAGGCATGATGATGTAATCGCTGTATTTCCCGGCAACACTGGCTATCAACTATTTATATACACGATAATTAAAGTGGTGAAAATAAATATCAACATTTGTCTTGTTGTCTAACTGCTCAAGAAACGAGGTATAAAGATCTTCTTTAAACACATTTAGTTCATCAAAAAGGAGAAAAATCTGTTTGTCGATATTAAAAATGTTGGTTATGTTCACAAAGGGTAGTTTTTCAGGCAATAAAAATAGGATTTTTTTAGTTTTATTCTTTACGTTTGTGACGGGATAACTAAATTTCATTGAGATGAAAGTAATACGTGATTTTTTCGGGAACGCTCGCAGAGGCGAAAATATTGATCTGTACACGCTAAGTAATGAACTTGGAACAACAATTAAGATTACGAATTACGGTGGGATCATTACTTCGGTAAAGACTTCGGACAAAGATGGAACAAAGGCAGACATTGTTCTGGGTTTCAAATCCCTTAAAGATTATCTTACGGATGCTTATGTTGAAAGCGGTCCTTTTTTTGGTTGTATAACAGGCCGATATGCAAACAGGATTGCCAATGGTAAATTTTCAATTGACGGTAAGACCTACACACTTCCAATCAATAACGGACCAAACTGTCTGCATGGCGGAATTACCGGTTTTGATAAGGTGATCTGGGTCCCTAAGATGATAGAAAAACCTGATCTTGCCGGCGTGGAGCTCAAATACCGAAGCGTTCACATGGAGGAAGGCTTTCCAGGGAACCTCGACATTACAGTTACCTATACCCTTAATTGCAAGAACGAATTTCACATTGATTATAAAGCTGTTACAGACAAAGAAACTGTTATCAATCTAACAAACCACACCTATTTTAATCTCACTGGAAATAAAGAAAACATCTTTGGTCATACGCTGCAGCTCACTGCAAAAACAAAAACCGTAAATGATGCAACCTTAATTCCTACAGGAGAAATTGCGGAAGTTGCCGGAACACTTTACGATTTCACAACCCCTGCCACTATCGGGTCACGGATAGACGGGCTTGCTGATGGCTATGATTGTAATTTTATTCTGAACAATCCAAATCAAAAACTGATTAAGGTTGGCATGCTTTCAGAAGAATCAACTGGCAGAACAGTCGAAGTCTCGACCACAGAGCCTGCAATGCAATTATATACAGGATATTACATTCAGGAGATCACTGGAACACATGGAGAAAAATTTGGCAAATATTCGGGTGTAGCCCTTGAGACACAACATTTTCCCGATTCGCCAAACCACCCGGAATTTCCATCAACTTCACTGAAGCCTGGCGATATATTTAAATCAAAAACGATTTACAAATTCGGAATAAAGTAATCGCAGTCCTTTATTCGTTTCAGATATAAAAACTTAATATGAGAACGCTAATCGAACTTTTTGAATCCCGGGTGGAGCAATTTTCAAATAACCCTTTACTCTGGGAAAAGCCTAACGACCGTTATATATCCTCAACCTACTCTGAAATCCGGCAACAGGTTTATGATTTTGGTGCCGGACTATTTTCACTAGGGTTGCAAAAGGGAGATAGGGTCGGCCTCCTCTCAGAAGGGAGAAACAACTGGCTGGTCAGCGAATTAAGTATTTTTTACTGCGGAGCTGTAAATGTTCCGTTATCGGTAAAACTAGAGTCTCCTGAATTGAAATTCCGGCTGGCACATTCCGGATCAAAGATAGTGATTGTTTCCGCCGGACAAGCATCCAAAATAGCCGATATTATCGAAGAACTGCCCGAAATTGATTACATTATTCACATCGATCCAATTGAAAAGCCCGGGGCAAAAGATCTCTCTTTCGAAGTTATCAAGGCACAGGGACGCGATTTTCTGGCTTCAGAGGAGAATAAAAAGAAATTCGAGTCTGTTTGGAAAAATGTTCAGCCCAATGATCTTGCCAACATTTCCTATACTTCAGGAACAACTGCAGATCCAAAAGGGATCATGCTCACTCACGTCAACTACACCGTCAATGTGATTCAGGCCAATACCGTGCTGGAGATCAGCGCTGACTATAAAACACTGGCAGTTCTCCCTTGGGATCATTCCTTTGCACATACAGCTTGCCTCTACACTTTCATGTATAAAGGCGCGTCAATCGGTTCAGTTCAGACAGGAAAAACACCGATGGAAACACTTAGAAATGTTCCTCTCAATATACAGGAGTTTAAACCCGATATCCTGATGAGTGTACCTGCTCTGTCGAAAAATTTCAGAAAAAGCATCGAAAAAGGAATCCAGTCCAAGGGGAAGATTACACAAATGCTGTTCACTTTTGGATTAAAAGTCGCCTACCTTTATAACGGCGAGGGATGGAACCGCGGCAAAGGGTGGCGGGCATTACTTAAGCCCAAATATGTTCTGCTCGATAAAATATTATTTTCAAAAATTCGTCAGGCATTTGGCGGAAATCTAAAATTTTTTATTGGTGGTGGTGCTCTGCTTGATGTGGAACTTCAACGCTTTTTCTTTGCCATTGGCACTCCAGTATTTCAGGGATACGGGCTTACTGAAGCTTCTCCTGTAATTTCAGCTAATTGCCCGGAAGCGGTAAAATTTGGTTCTTCGGGCAGGGTTGTGCAATATCTCGAAGTTAAAGTCTGTGATGCGGAGGGTGTTGAAGTTCCCATCGGAGAAAAAGGGGAGATTATTGCCAAAGGAGAGAACGTAATGAAAGGGTACTGGAAAAATCCGAAGGCAACAGAGGAAACGCTGCAAGACGGCTGGCTTCACACAGGAGACTTGGGTTATTTATCACCGGATGGCTACATTTATGTGTTAGGACGTTTTAAAAGTCTTTTAATTGGAAACGATGGTGAGAAATTCAGTCCGGAAGGGATTGAAGAGGCTGTTGTCGATCAGTCGCCTTATATAGACCAGGCCATGCTCTATAACAACCAAAACCCTTACACTGTTGGGTTGATAGTCCCAAATATCCCGGCTATCAACCAAAATTTGCATAAGCATGGGTTTAAACCCGGCACACCGGAGGGAGATGAAAAATCAATTGCACTGATCAAACACGAAATCGATGCCTACCGCAAAGGAGGTAAGTTTGAAGGGATGTTTCCTGAACGATGGCTGCCCACTGCTATATTGATCCTCCCGGAAGCTTTTACTGAACAAAATCATTTATTAAACAGCACCCTGAAAATGGTGAGGGGAAAAATAAATGAACATTTCAAGACGGAGATGGAATATATCTATACTCCTGAAGCAAAGGATATTGGAAACAGCAGAAATACAAAATCCATTAATCAATGGAATAAATAGTCGAAAATTCATTCTTCTGAATTCCAGAAGTGTGAACCTGAATGAATGTTATTTGTTGTCTTTCTAAATTTGTTGAATATGACCAACGAAAAAGAGACAGCGCGCGTGGAGGCATTCAGCGATGGTGTTTTTGCAATTGCAATTACCTTGCTTATTCTGGAAATCAAAGTCCCAAAGATGGATATACATATGACGAACAGTCAATTGTTTAATTCGCTCGTAAATTTGTGGCCTTCATACTTCGCTTTCTTACTTAGTTTCACTGCCGTTCTGATCATGTGGATTAATCATCACGGTTTTTTCAAATACCTGAAGACAATTAACTCCCGATTTCTTTATGCAAACGGATTCCTGCTTTTGATGGTGACGTTTATCCCGTTTCCAACTGCAGTTTTGGCAGAACATATCAATTCCCCTGCGAGTAATGTATCTTCTGCATTTTATTGCGGAGCGATGGTTCTGGTAAGTGTTGCTTATAATGTTCTTTGGTTTACAACAGCTTATAAAAGAGCTCTTGTCAAGGATGAAATTTCAGATGCTCTTATTATCAAAATTCGTAATGCTTACTGGTTTGGATTTTTCGTTTACCTTACATCTTTTATTGTTTCCTTTTATCATGCGATAACAGGACTGCTTATTTGCATATCGCTCTGGATTTTCTGGATTGTTCTCGATTATAATAGGATCGGCAGGCGGACTGCACACAAAAAGGATAGTTAATAACCTCTAATAATTTCAATTGTGGCAATTACAATACTTCATAAAGCACAAACGCGGGGACATGCTAACCATGGATGGCTTGAAAGTTATCACACCTTTAGTTTTGCCAATTATTATAATCCGGAAAGGATGAATTTTGGAGCTTTGCGGGTTCTAAACGACGACCGCATTGATGAAGGGATGGGGTTTGGGAAACATCCGCACGATAATATGGAGATCATCTCGATACCGCTATCCGGCGATCTTGAGCACAAGGACAGCATGGGAAATGTGACGGTTATAAAAAACGGTGACATTCAGGTAATGAGTGCAGGTACTGGAATCACCCACAGCGAATACAATAAAAACAGCGACAGTTTATGCAGATTTCTGCAGATCTGGGTAATTCCCAATCAACGTAATGTAACGCCGCGTTACGATCAGATCACACTTGACCTTAAGGAAAGGCAGAATCGTCTGCAACAAATTGTCTCTCCAAATCCGGATGATGAAGGGGTTTGGATTCACCAGAATGCCTGGTTTCATTTAGGTACATTTGATGAAAACACCAGTATTGACTATTCTTTGAAACTTGCTGAGAATGGCGTTTATGCCTTTGTCCTCAAGGGTCAGTTCACAATTGAAAATCTCCTGCTGGAACAAAGAGACGGACTAGGAATAACCGGCACAGATAAAATTACAATCAGCGCTATTGATCAGGATTCCGAAATTTTGATTATGGAGGTGCCAATGAAATTCTGACTATTTCTGTTTAATCCTGTAAAGTTGCCACCAAGGTGTTTGTGGTGAGGCATGATGCTCATAATGATATCCGAAAAAATAGCAGGAAAGCATGGCGAAAAAATGATTCCGGACCTGCGATCTCGACAAATGAGGCCTCATTGCTTCAGTATGCGGCAAGCGATGCGGAATATAAGTTCCAAAATAAAAGAGCTGAAAAGTCGATAATACCGATGGAATTATCCATAAAACGATCAGCTTAGGTTCATTGAACCAAATAAGTCCAATATTGAAAAGAATGGCCATAATCAGAATCTGCCAAACTGTAATATACTGACGCATAAATTTGTACCACCAAATAAAAAAGTTCTGATCACCTGTTGTATAATCCGGATCTTGTGCTGTAGCAGGGTAAAGATGATGCAACGAGTGTTTTTGCTGAAGTTTTGGATACCAGAGACCGGCATAACAAAGGGCTGCAACAACACCCAAAGTATAATTTACAAATTTATTTTTTGAGACTGTGCCGTGCATGGCATCGTGAGCAGTGATGAAAAGCCCGGTAAAGAGCCATATCTGTATTAAAAAATGACACCAGAACCACAGCTCAGAAGGATCTGTTTCTTGATATAACAATATATATATCAAATGAATAACCCATGTAAATAAAATTAATAAAGCATAAATAATTCCCATCTTACCATTCAATAACTAATATTACATACAAAGGTAACCATTCTTTATTTTTAAAACAGAATTTCGATTTGCAATATAAAAATTGTCTATATTTGTTTCGTCAAATCCCGAAATGAAAACAACAGATAAAGTAAAATATTTCACAGATAATCAGGAAAAGCTGGCCCGGTATGGAAAGGCACTTTCGCATCCGGTGCGCGTTTTTATTCTTGATTACCTGGCAAATAATCTGAATAAGTGCTGCTACAGCGGTGATATGGCTGAAGAGCTGCCGATAGCCCGTTCCACCCTTTCGGAACACTTAAAAGAATTGAAAAAAGCAGGTTTGATCCAGGGTGAGATAAATCCACCTTACATCAAATACTGTATTAATCGCGAAAATTGGCAGGAAGCTGAAAAAATATTAAATCAATTCTTTAAACGATGAATATAAAAATTTTAGGTACCGGTTGCCCTAAGTGTAAAACACTTGAAAAGCTGACACGCGAAGTCATCGAGCAAAATGGGATTAATGCCACAATCACCAAAGTGGAAGATATTGTGGAAATTATGAAATACGGCATTATGTCGACTCCTGCTTTGGTTGTTGACGAAAAAGTAGAGATCAAAGGAAGGGTTCCGACAGCAGATGAAATCAAAAGAGTTTTAACCAAAATAATTTAGAAACATGAAAAATATCTCAGTGTTCAGTTTATTTATTTTGATATTGATTAACGGTCTTTTGTGTAATGCTCAGACAGCTAAGAAAGAAACCAAAGGTGTGAGTTCAGTTAATGTGGAAGCCTATTATTTTCATTTGTCTGCGCGCTGTGTTACTTGTAAGGCCGTGGAAGCAGAGGCAAAAAAGAGTCTGGAATCTCTGTACGGCGGGAAAGTGAGCTTTCAGGCGATTAACCTCGAAGATGCTGCAAATAAAGCAATTGTCGAAAAAATGCAGATTTCAGGTCAGACGCTTTTGGTTGTTAAAGGGGGCACAAAAATCAATCTTACGAATGAAGGGTTCCTTTATGCCCGTTCGAATCCGGAAAAATTTAAATCCATCATAAAAGAAAAAGTTGACAGGTTAATAAAATTATAACCTATGGATTTTTTGAATACGCTGTTGGAAAACAGCACAATGCCCTGGATTTCGGCGATGCTTCTCGGATTCATGACAGCCGTTAGTCCTTGTCCGCTGGCAACAAATATCACTGCCATTGGGTTTATCAGCAAGGACATTAAAAACCGCAACCGCGTTTTCGTAAATGGAGTACTTTATACGCTGGGCCGCGCAATCTCTTACACCGCCATTGCGCTGATTATTTATTTTGGCGCAGATCAGTTTAAGTTTTCAGGCTTTTTTCAGATTTACGGCCAGAAAATTCTGGGTCCTTTACTGATTATTATTGGTTTGTTTATGTTGGATATGATCAAAATAAGATTTCCGGGCATGAGCAGACTTACATCTAAAATGGAATCCAAAACTACGTGGAGCTACCTTGATGCTATTTTGCTCGGAATGATTTTCGCGCTCGCTTTTTGTCCATTCAGTGGAGTACTTTATTTTGGGATGTTAATTCCAATGACAGTCACGAGTGCATCGGGGCTTTATCTCCCCATCGTTTTTGCGATAGCTACCGGCATACCTGTGATTATTTTTGCATGGATACTTGCTTATGCCATTTCCGGAATAGGAGGAGTTTACAACAAAGTCCGGACATTTGAAATCTGGTTCAGACGAACCATCGCAGTCCTTTTTATTATCATTGGCATTTATTATATCGCCAGAATAATTTAAAAAATTTGAATATAAAGTATATTTCGTCTTATGAATTTACAGATTTTCAAATCCCGTCATTTTCAAATTTTATTGTTTCTTCTTCCGGTTTGGACCCTGATCTACTACAATCTGCAGTCAATTACCGACTGGCTGGTTGATCAGCTGCCCGGACTTGAAAAAGGAACTCAATTGACGGAAGCTATTCGGTTTTTTATTTTTGAGTTACCAAAAGTGCTGTTGCTGCTGACACTTATTATCTTCTTTGTAGGAATTATACGCACTTGGTTTTCACCCGAACGTACCAGAAAGATACTGGAAGGAAAATCAACCTTTACGGGGAATGTTTTGGCATCGCTGCTGGGAATTGTAACTCCCTTTTGCTCGTGCTCGGCGATTCCTCTGTTTTTGGGTTTTGTTGAAACAGGTGTTCCTCTGGGAGTTACCTTCTCATTTTTGATTGCAGCACCAATGATCAACGAAGTGGCTATTATTTTACTATTCGGATTATTTGGCTGGAAAACTGCATTGATTTATGTTGTTACCGGTTTGGTTATTGCAATTTCTGCTGGCTGGGTAATCGGGAAACTAAAGCTTGAACATTGGGTTCAGGATTGGGTTTACCAAACCAAGATGGGGAATGCCGGGGATATTGAGGATAAACAAACATTCAATACCCGCATCACATCCGGCTACCAGTCCATTAAAGAGATTGTTGGGAAAGTATGGTTATACGTCGCAATAGGGATTGCAGTCGGCGCAGGCGTTCACGGTTATGTACCACAGGACTACATGGGTGCCCTGATGGGCAAATCGGCATGGTACAGTGTTCCTTTATCGGTACTTATTGGTGTACCTTTGTATTCAAATGCAGCAGGAATCATCCCG
Source organism: Mariniphaga sp. (assembly GCA_037133495.1). Taxonomy (GTDB): domain Bacteria; phylum Bacteroidota; class Bacteroidia; order Bacteroidales; family Prolixibacteraceae; genus JAAFHB01. The sequence goes on from JBAXOA010000064.1 coordinate 11,272, forward strand.
ATTGTTTCAGTTTTGATTGAAAAAGGTGCTTCACTGGGAACAGCTCTCGCTTTCATGATGGCCGTGATAGGACTCTCGCTTCCTGAAATGATTATATTAAAAAAAGTATTAAAACTGCCATTAATACTCACCTTTGCGGGGATAGTTGCCACCGGTATTATGATCGTTGGATTTTTATTTAATGCAATTTTTTAATAAATAAAGTATTAACAAATGAGAACAACAGACACTCCAACCTTACAAGACTTTCATATTGAAGGCGTTAAACATATCAACCCTTCAGATGCACTTGAAGCTTTATTAAGCGGTGAAGCGATAATGATTGATGTACGCGAAATGAACGAAGTCATACCCGAAAGTATACCGCTCGACCGGGTATTAAATCACCCCATGTCGGTAATTATGGACCGGCTGGCTTATATCTCCAGAGACCAGAATATTATAGTGGTATGTCCCGGAGGCGTAAGAAGTACCCGCATTGCGAATTTGTTGATGCAGAATGGATATGGAAGCGTAGCAAGCCTCGATGGCGGACTGAATACCTGGAAAGCGAAAGGTTTTCCTATTAGGTACAATACTCAGACAGGGTGCTGCAGCAGTTCAGATAAACAGCCCAGATCGAGTGTGCTGATTGCAGATAAAGAAAATGTGAAGAGCAAAGACCACATTGTTGATTATAAAGATTTAAAAAGATACTGAAAAAAAATTGCGGCTGAAAAAATATTTATTGATAAACTTTAAATCCCTGCTGTTATGGAAACAGAATCTTTAGGTTTTATTGGTGGTGGCAGGATAACAAAAATCTTTCTTCAGGCTTTTGCCAATAAGAAAGAAAAATTTAATTCAATTTTGGTTTATGATACCAATGCTGACGTTTTAAATGCTCTAAAACATCAATTTCCTCAGATAGAAATCGCTGATAATCTTCATCAGGCAGCTAAGCAATCAATTCTGTTTATTGCCCTTCACCCGCCGGTGATCATGGAAACACTTGACAGAATTTCGGAAATTGTATCCAATGACACCATGGTTATCTCGCTTGCACCAAAAATAACCATTGAAAAAATCGCATCCAAGCTGAAGACGGCGAACATTGCCCGAATGATTCCAAATGCCACTTCTTATATCAATGAAGGCTACAATCCGGTGACTTTTGCTCCTGACTTTTCCGGAAAAGAAAAATCAGCGTCACTCGAAATTCTTAATCTACTTGGAAATACCTTTGAAGTTGCAGAAAACAAACTTGAAGCCTATGCCTTGCTTTCTGCCATGCTGCCCACCTATTTCTGGTTTCAGTGGGAGGAACTTTCTCAAATTGGGACTCAAATTGGGTTGACCGATCAAGAGAGCAAAGCATCTGTTCACCAAACCCTGTTAGCTGCGATTAATCTGATGTTCAACTCCAAACTTTCGCCCGAACAGGTTATGGATTTAATTCCGGTTAAGCCTATTGGCGAACATCAGGCTCAGATCTCAGAAATTTATCAGACCAAACTGATGGGATTATACAGCAAGATAAAGCCATGATATTTCCGATTACTTAAAAACTTGTCGGATCTGATATCGTGAAAAAAATATATAACGTAAATATACGTCGTATTATATTTTGACGTATATTTACGTCATAATTAATAAACAGTACTGATGGTAGTTTCAAAAACAGAACTTTTCGATATCGTGTTGCAGGATAGGGCCAATCTATTCAAAGCACTTGCACATCCGGCTCGCCTTCAAATTCTCCGGTTTTTGTCCGAAACCAAAACTTGCATTTCCGGTGATATTTCAGAAGAGTTGCCTCTAAGCAGAACTACGGTTAATCAACATCTTAAGGAATTAAAGGATGCCGGATTGATTCAGGGACATGTTGAAGGCGTAAAAACAAACTATTGTCTTGATTATGAGAAGGTGGAAGAGATGAGAAATGCTCTTTCAGAATTCCTTAACGAAATTCAAATCCCTGAGAAATTCTGTTGCAAAAAATAACATTCACAATAATTTAATTTCATGAAAATATTAATCCTTTGCACCGGAAACAGCTGCCGCAGTCAGATGGCACACGGATTTCTTCAATCATTCGATCCCAATATCACAGTATGTTCAGCCGGAACTGAGGCTTCAGGAAAACTAAATTCCAAAGCAGTGGCTGCAATGAAAGAGACCGGTATAGACATCAGTCACCACACCTCCGATTCAGTTGATATGTACCTTGGCGAAGAATGGGACTATGTGATTACCGTTTGTGGCGGGGCAAACGAAAACTGTCCAGCCTTTGTTGGCAAGGTCAAAAACCGGTTACATATTGGTTTCGATGATCCGTCGCATGCCAAAGGAACAGAGGAATACATTTGGGGCGAATTTATTCGCGTGAGAGATGAAATCAGAGAAAGGTTTTATGAGTTGTATGCTAATGAGCTAATGTGCCAATGAGTTAATGTGCCAATGCATAATTTACATATATCTTAATAATTTGATAATGGAGAAAAAGAACGCGATTTTAGAAAAGAGCTTTGCTTTTGCACTTCAAATAATTGAATATACAGAAGAATTGGAATTGCAGAAAAAATATGTCTTAAGTCGGCAGCATATTAGCATATTAACTTATTAGCACATTTTCAAATTTATTTATCATGAAAGCGGAAGATTTAAAACTGGTAGTTCAGGAAAAATACGGCGAAATCGCGAGCCAGAGCAAGTTAACGAACAAATCATCGTGTTGTGGAAGTACCAGTTGTTGCGGCGATATGGATTATACTATTTTCAGCGACGACTATACCGGTCAGGTTGGATATAATCCGGAAGCTAACCTTGGTTTAGGATGTTGAATTTGTGAAAGGGGACATTGAGGAAATGCCATTATCCGATGATAGTTTTGATGTTATTGTCTCAAACTGCGTACTTAATTTAGTTCCCGACAAAGCGAGGGCCTTTGCTCAGATGATGCGTGTTTTAAAGTCCGGAGGTCATTTTTGCATCTCGGATGTCGTGATCAAAGGCGATTTACCGGATAAATTACGCAAAGATGCAGAGATGTATGCAGGCTGTGTCTCAGGAGCTATCGACATCAGCAAGTATCTTGAAATCATTGAAATGCAGGGTTTTCAAGACATTAGAATTCACAAACAAAAAGAGATCGCTATTCCGGCTGATGTACTAGGCCACTATTTATCAACAGACGAAATTATCAGCTTTCAAAATGGCGGAACAGGAATATATAGTATCACCGTTTCAGGACACAAAAAATAATTCAGCATTAGTACTATTCCCTAATCGCCTAATAGCCCAATAGTCTATTAGCCTAATAGTCTAATCATCTAATTCTTCAATCATGAGCACAGTAAAACAGCTTTCATTTTTCGACCGCTTTCTTACCCTATGGATATTTACCGTCATGTTTGCGGGGGTAGTAATTGGATATTTCATGCCGGGAATTTCGGGTTTCTGGAATTCCTTTAGTTCAGGAACAACCAACATTCCTATTGCTATAGGTCTGATACTTATGATGTATCCTCCTTTGGCGAAAGTGAAATACGAAAAACTGCCGTTGGTATTTAAGAACCTGAAACTCTTAAGTTTGTCGCTCACCCAAAACTGGATTATCGGACCGTTGGTGATGTTTTTTCTAGCCATTATTTTCCTTCATAATTATCCCGGATTAATGGTTGGGGTAATCCTCGTGGGACTGGCACGCTGCATCGCTATGGTGCTTGTCTGGAACGATCTGGCAAAAGGAGATACTGAACTGGCTGCCGGGCTGGTTGCCTTCAATGCGATTTTTCAGGTTCTCCTCTATTCAGTTTATGCCTACGTTTTTATCACCGTTTTGCCGCCATTTTTCGGACTAAAAGGAGCCATTGTTGAAGTTTCGATTTCTGATATTGCAGTGACAGTTCTGATCTATCTTGGAATTCCCTTTCTTGCCGGCCTCGTTTCCAATTTTATGCTTCGCAAGCTGAAGGGAAGTGCCTGGTATTTTAACCGGTTTATACCCAAGATTTCCATATTGACCCCTGTTGCATTGTTATTCACCATATTTGTGATGTTTTGCTTAAGGGAGAAAAAATTATCGGTTTGCCGATGGATGTAATCCGTGTTGCGATTCCTTACACAATTTATTTTGCCTTTATGTTTTTTACCACCTTTTTTATCTCTAAGTGGATGGGTGAAGGATACGAAAAATCGACCACTATGGCATTTACGGCTGGCAGCAACGATTTTGAGTTAGCCATTGCAGTAGCGATTGCAGTATTCGGCATTAACTCTCAGGCAGCCTTTGCAACTGTAATTGGTCCGCTTGTTGAAGTTCCCGTTATGGTAGCGTTAGTTAATGTAGCTTTTTATCTGAAACGAAAACACTTACCTTCACAACTTTAATATAAATGGTTTTTATAAATTCATTGAAACTAACAGTACCGGAAGCAAAATCCGGGTTAACCCTTCTTTTGCAATAAACTCAGCACACCATTAATGAATGTCAGTGGATGTACAGGATTACCGGGAACATAGAGATCAACAGTATGATTTGATAAAAATTCACGGTTTATGGCGGGGCTGTCGGCAAAAATGCCTCCGCTGATGGCATCTGTTCCCACCAGAATAATCATCTTTGGGTGAGGGATGGCATTATAACAGCGTTCCAAAGGTTCTGCCATATTGGCTGTGATGGGGCCGGTAATTACGATTCCATCGGCATGGCGCGGTGAGGCGACAAAATCAATACCAAAACGGCTGATATCGAACTGAACATTATTCGCCGCGTTTAGTTCCCATTCGGAACTGTTATCTCCTCCGGCTGAGACTTGCCTCAACTTCAGTGATCGTCCAAAAAGCCGGTGTATTTCGGGACGGATCAGATCCGGATTCAATTTAATTTCGTGGTTATCACCAACCTTAATTATGAGCCCTGTCCTTTCATTAACTGAAAGCTTATAATCTTTGGTAAACGATATTTTATTCGGAAATTGTATCGCACACTCACCGCAGAAAGTACATTTACCCAAATCAATACTCACAGGCTGCACTGATATTGCTTTGACAGGACAAAGTTCAGCCAGCAGAAACTCATCAATTTTGGCATCAGTAATTACGGGACGTCCTCTGAAGATACCCGGCAATTTGGCGGTAGTTACATCGGGAATATATTGCTTCCCCTGGTGCCATAGAATTTTTAGATTATCAAACATAGCTATTCAGTTTGCTTATAAGTCGTGACCGCAATATGACAAATTAAAACTCTTGTTAATAATAGGGAAATCAGAAATGTCATTATTCCTTACTGCCTGAGCCAAAGCCATCCAGTTATGGTGCGACGGATCTTTAATTTTATAGACAAGCAGATCACCCTTTTCATCAGTAACTGCACAATGACAGATTTCGCCCCGCCACCCTTCAACAAGTGAAACAATAAATTTTTCATTTTGAGGTGCGAACACTAAATTTTCCGGTTTATAAAATTTCGGAACTTCCTGCAGCAGCCCTCTAATGATGGAGATCGATTGCTTCACCTCTTCCTTTCTGATTTGCACCCGCGAATAAACATCTCCATGATGCTTGATAACCGGATGATGATTAAAGCTGTTGTAAAGATTATATGGATGTGATGACCGGATATCCCTGTTCAGTCCGCTCATTCGGGCAGACATACCAACAGTACCAATTTCAAGCACTTCCGCCAAAGATACCACACCGGTTTTTTCCATCCTTGATAAGGCACTTGGCAAATCGAACAGCTTTTGAGTCATCTCATTAAAATCTGGCTCAAAAGAGTTCAATAGCTCGATTAACCTAGTGGCATGATCGTTTGTGAATGGGAAATTAATCTTCCCAGCCCTTATCAATCCTTTTGCAAGCCTGTTTCCGCACCATTCCTGAAAGAAATTAACGATCGGTGTTCGCAGCCTTCCGAAAACGGAATTTCCCAATTGATACGCGATATCGGCACAAACAGCAGCCAGATCACCGGTATGTATCGCGATTCGCTCCAGCTCCAACGCAAAAATGCGTGAATAATGCAAGGAATCATCAGGAGTATAGCCGCACAGACTCTCCCACAGGTTCACAAAAGCTGTAGTATGACCTGCCACGGTATCACCGGCAATGCTCTCGGCAAGTGTTGCCAATTCCAAAAGTTTCTTCTTCTGCAGGAAGAGTTGTTCAATGCCACGATGCTGATAACCCAGCTGAATCTCCAGATGCATAATTTGCTCGCCGTTACAGATAAAACGGAAATGCCCCGGTTCGATAATTCCGGCATGAATCGGACCAACACCTACCTCATGCAACTCTTCACTGTCAATCTTGTAAAATGGATAATTTCGGATCTGTTCATCATTATTGAAGCGATTATAAGCATACCGCATTGGTTTTAACCAGGGATGATCAGGATATCCGATTCCGAAATTTTCGTGAATTTCTCTTTCAAATTTATCGAAATTATGATTCTGTGCCGTAAATGAAGTAAGATCTGCACTTCTCTCCACAAGGGATGAAGAAACAAAAATTTCGTGTAAATCATCATCAGCAATACAACAAATCAGGCGTACATGATCTGCTGCTGAAAAGCCAAAATAGTTCACACAATGTCTTGAAGGATTCCCATTTATGAGCTCAAGATTGATAGCTGCAAACGACTCATAGTCCAGTAAAGGAATATCCGCAAAGGCAATAACCTGATTATTTGAGATCCTGATGGTTTTAGTTGTTGTCATTGTATGAGTTTAACAGCATCCTGAATTAAAGCGACAAAGGGAGCTGGCGGATTATAGGCCAGATAGACAGCCAGCCCAAGCAACAGATATTGCGAAAGTGATTCCCAGGGTGAAATATGCGGGATCCTCGCTTCATCAATTTCCAATGGCGGAGTAAACAGCAGTTTGAAAATATTTTTACCAAAGCCCCAGATGATCATCGTCAGAAGTATTAAAACGACCAGCAAAATGATCATATAATGACCTTCAAATAATGATTGAAATATCAGAAATTCGCTTATAAACAAACCTGAAGGAGGCATCGCTGTGGCTGAAATAAATCCCAGGAACAGAACAATTGCCCCGACTTTATTGTACTTAAAATAGTTTCCCACGTCATATATACTCTTGCTTTGATAGACCCAAAAGACTTGGTTGTACTGCAAAAACAAGGTTGGCTTAATCAAAGTATGCAATATAATATGCAATATTGCGGCATAAACACCTATTCCGCCGGCAGCAAGTCCCAGTATGACTAAACCCATATGTTCGATCCCCGAATAGGCGAACATTCGTTTGATATTTTTAATACGTGTCATAGAGACAGTAGCAACAAATATCGAAAGTAAAGCGGCGATGATCATCACGGTGTTTGCCCAATGCTTGAGCGATGTATGTGACATCAGCGCATAAATCCGGTAAATACTGACAAATCCGGCATTCATTAAAACGCTTGCCAGCAAGGCGCCTGCAGGTGCCGGTGCTTTATCTTTGGCATCAATCCCGGCTGTGTACATCGGAACAAGGCCTAATTTAGCCGTAAATCCGGTAAAAATAAATAGAAATGCCAGTTTCAGCCAAAACGGGTTTAGCTTATCGGCATTTGCATAAAGCGAATCAAACGACATATTGTCAATTCCAGCATCTTTAAGCGACAGGCTGAGGAACAAAATCCCAATATAAACAAACGTGATGCTGATGGCGCAAATAAAGACATATTTCCAAACGCCTTCGAGAGCTCTGAGATTACGGTGATGATAGATTAAAGCCGATGCGCTAAGGGTTGTAATTTCGATAAAAATCCATGTAACAGCGATATGTCCTGATAAATAAACTACTCCGCAAGCCGATATTAATAAGACCATTGCGCCGAAAAATACGCCACGGGATTTGGGTGTTTCGTCAACATTGTGTTTTTCGATGTACCTATAGCCATGTATGATGACCGGAATAGCTACAACACACAATGAAATAAGCAAAAGTACGCCTAATGCGTCGGGGTTAAAAAACTCCAGCTCCCTGATATTAATGTGATTAAATTCGAAAACCCCAAATAAAACCAACAGTGCCATAAAAATTAACAGCAATGCATAATTGACAATTCTATTTCGGTTAAAAAACAGCCATCCGCTAATGGAAAAGGCGACTGTTATAAAAATACCAATCATAATCTTCTAATCTTTAAGGTTACGTAAATGGTTGATATCAGGATCTTTTAGTAAATCACCTATCCGGTTAAAGAAAACGCCCAGAATAAGTACGCTCGCGAATATATCGAGCATAATACCGAGATTTACCAACATCGGCATTTCATTTCCCACGGCCAGTGAAAGCACAAAGACTCCATTTTCAATGATAATATAGCCAATTACGTGTGTAATAATCTTTTTTCGTGTCACTATCAGGTACAATCCGGTAAAAATAGTTGATAAAGCCACTACAAAAAAGGTTTTATCGAGATTGACATCTTTAATAGAACTCGAAAGAATTATCGTAGCGACAGTAATAAATGTGACAATAATCAATGAAACGAAGTTAGGCAAATAAGGCTCTGCTTCACGGGTTATGCCATTTCGTTTGATAATATAATTGATAAACCATGGTACTGCGATGGCTTTGAAAACGATTGTTTCGAGCATAATGAGCATCAGATTGACGGTGCTTATCCTGGTAAGAGTCAGATAAGTAACCCCAAAGAGGATAAAACCCTGAAAAACCAAAATGTTCAGATAGGTATAAAGCCTGTTTGCAATGCTAATGTAAAGCAATGACATGGCTAAAGCGATTAAAAGTATGTCTGTCATATATTTAATGTTTTAAGCAAATTTTCCTAAAACCAGCAGTACTCCAAAAAATATCAATAAGGAGACGGAAGTAAGAATAAAGACAAACTGCGGGTTATGTCCCATTCTGAAGCGTGCCATAAACGATTCAATAATCCCTATTGCAACTGCAAAACTAATCTGAATCATGAAAAACAATGGAATTGATATTTCCAATGGTAAAACGCCGATGAAGAAGTTTGAAATTATGGCGCCGTACATTGCAAATTTCAGGTTATTAGTAAACATGATCAGGCCCAGATCAAATCCACTGTTGTCCAGAATCATCACTTCATGAACCATCGTCAGTTCCAGATGAGTCTTTGGATCATCAAGTGGCATGCGGCTGTTTTCGATCATTGCAATTAATACCAGTACAAACGATGCTAAGGCTCCAAGCAAATACGAAATTTGGGAGCCGTAGTGCAAGGTGCTGAATATTTCATAGAATGAAGTTTGTCCTGTAAACAGTGCAAATGATCCCAGTAATATAAAGAATGCAGGTTCAACAAGCATTGAAAAGAGAGCTTCGCGGCTTGCTCCCATACCTTCGAAACTGCTTCCGGTATCGAGTGCCGAGATAATCATCAGAAACTTACCAAAAGCAAGGATGTAGGCAAACATGATGAAATCGCCGTCGAAAGAGATGAAGCCGGGATGGCCTCCATGAGGAATCATCAATATCGCCATCAATACTGATGCAAAATACGCCGTTGGGGCTATCTGGAAAATAAAGCTGGTTGTGGTACTGACGACAGATCCTTTTTTCCATAATCTGAAAATATCTCTCATTGGCTGAAAGATTTCCGGTCCTCTTCGTCCGGAAAGGATGCTTTTTGTCCGGATGATGAATCCTGAAAAAAACAGGCTCACGAATAGGATAAGTAATAAGCTGACCATGCTATAATTGGTTTAAAAATTTGATTATCACTGCTATGTTTTCAATTACTGAAGGCAAAAGCAACGCTAAACTCACAAAAACAAATCCATAAAGTATGTAAGCCTGAATATTGCCATTTTGCAGAAATACAAATGAATTCAGGACTTTGCGGGTCATTAACATTGGTTTGTCAATTAGCCAGGATTCTATTCTATCGTGAGAATATGTTTTCTGCATTATTTTCTTGGGGTACAATCCATTTGCCTCCACTTTCACCTTTTTTATTGACAGAATCGGCTCAGCAAGTTTACGGTAAGAACGGATAAATGATGAGGCGGAATACTGCATTTTTGTGGTTTGTCCGGTATAGGCGCAACCCCACGTCATATCCATGGCATTTTCGCGCCTTTTAGTAATCAATGACCGGATGTATAATATCGCTGCAACCAAGGCAATAAACCCTAAAGAATACCACCCAATGATGGTAAGACTGGTAAGAATTTCCCCAAATTGCAAGCCGGTCTGGGTAGTTAATGCAGGCTGGTATAATCGAATGATACTGAGTAAATAGGTGTTGAAAATCAATGGAAACAATCCTATAACCATAATTGCCAGCACAATAAGATACATCGGCCAGATTCTCTGCGGTATTTCTACATTTTTTTCCTCATTTAATTTTTCGCGTGGGGAGCCTAAAAATACAATGCCAAAAGCTTTGGTAAAACAGATCAGAGCGAATCCACCAATAATCACCAAACCCAATATCGTAAAAAGAAGATAAAGAATGAATTTGAAATTGCTCGATACCAATCCATGAAATAGTCCGTTGTACAGAAAAAACTCAGAGACAAATCCATTAAAAGGAGGCAAACCACAAATGGCCAACGATCCGATCAGGAACAAGTAGCCGGTATGTGGCATCTTTTTTATCAGACCTCCCAGAGACTCAATATTCATGGTGTGGAATGACTGATAAACATTCCCGGCACTAAAAAAGAGCAGCGACTTAAATAGCGAGTGGTTCAATACATGAAGCAGAGCTCCTCCAAAGCCTGCTGCAACAAGTAATTGATTGCCACTCCCAAGACCCAGACAGCCCAAACCAATACCCGTTCCAATGATCCCTATATTTTCAATGCTATGGTATGCCAGCAATTTTTTCAGGTTGTGCTGGACAATCGCCAGCATCACCCCGTAGAGTCCCGTAAGGATTGAAACAAATAAAATAAAATATCCCACGGTAACCATGTCAGTCTTAATCAACATCAATACCCTAAATATTCCAAAAATGCCAATCTTAATAATTACACCCGACATAATACCTGAAATATGTGCCGGTGCAGCAGGATGAGCCAATGGCAGCCAGGTGTGTAATGGGATAAAACCGGATTTAATCGCAAAGCCGCCAAAGAAAAAAGCAAAAAGCGCCAATCCTGTAATTTTAGATTGAGATGATGTAAATGTTGCAATTGCATTAAAGTCGAATGAGCCGGACCTGACCTTCACCCACATAAATGCGATTGTCAGAAAAAGTATACAAATATGTGACTGAATCAAAAAGTTAATTCCGGCTTTAAGCGTTGCACTCTTGTAATGTTCAAAAATAACAGTGACAAAAGAACATAATGCCATCACCTCCCAGATTGCAAGAAAGACAAGGCTGTTTTGAACCATGCACAAATCAATCAATGATGTGAAGAGCAGAATAAATGCCGCAGCATGTAGTGCCAGATTGTCGGGCTGATCAATATATTTTCTCATATACTGAATACCATACCAAGTGCCGGTAAAGAATGTAAAACTGATAACCAATATAAACCAGGCAGATAAATAATCAATCCGAATTGGAATCATGCCGGTTATGAATGATCCGGGATAAAAATATTCAACAGATCCATTTGCAAATACTAAAAAAGCAAGCGTCGAAATAACTGCAACCTGGAGTGTAATCGCGACAATAGTGATCATCCCCCTTCCTTTTGTTTTCAAAAAAGGGATGCTTCCTATTGCAATGACAGCAATGAGGTTAAATATTTCGACGAGGTTCTTTTCCATTCACAAAATCAAAAGATAATATTGAATGCCGTTCCGAGAAAAACCAAAATTATAAAAAACAGTCCATAAAGCACATAGGACTGGATTTGCCCGTTTTGTATAAATTGAAAATAATTCAATATAAATATCAACCTTTTTGCCAATGGATTTACAAGAAATTTTTCAAGAATGTCAACGTAGTAATGTGTTGAAAAGATAAATTGTCCAGGGTAAAGCTTTTCCTTTGGTATTTTTTCAATCTTCTTTGTTTCTTTTACAAGAAAACTGAATAGTAAACCAAAAGACCTGGTGAAGGATCTGCCGGAATATTGCGCTTTGGTAACGGGGGCAACATATCCGCAACCCCATGTTTCATAGGTTACTGAAGGCCGCTTATTTGTGATTAAACGTCGAATTCCATACAAAGAGATCAGCAAAATAATAAAAATCAGAGTTGCCATTCCTATGTTCGCTATATTTTCACTGATTGGTTGCAACGAAACAGCAGAGACAGGAAATTCAATCGAAAATGAAGACAAAATAACCTTGCTGGCATAAGAAAAGAAAAATTGAGGCCTTAAAGCAACCGACAACATCATCGCAATAATTATATATTGTGGCAACAACATGATAAATGATACTTCTCTGGGTTCATTAGGTAAAGAACCGCGAGGATTTCCCAGAAAAATAACACCAAAATTTTTCGTAAAAGTCAAGAGTGACATACCGCCAACCATTACCAGTCCTGTGATGGTTAAAATGATCAAAATAGATTGAGAAATTCCATGAAAATTAAGTAATCCATTGAAAAGTCCGTTGTAAATAATATACTCTGAAACAAAACCGTTAAAAGGTGGCACTCCGCCGATAGCCATTGACCCAATGAGAAAAATCACCGAAGTGACTGGCATCTTCTTGGCCAGACCACCCAGTTTTTCGATGTTTCGTGTATGTGTTTGCTGATATACACTTCCAGCTCCAAAAAACAGCAACGATTTGAACAAGGAATGGTTGAGTGTATGCAACAAGGCGCCGCTAAAACCAAGTATGACCATTGTTTTATCACCATTCCCTATTCCCATCAATCCTATTCCAATCCCAATTCCGATGATACCTATATTTTCAATAGTGCAGTAGGCCAGCATCTGTTTATAATCATATCGCACAGCAGCATTGGCTATTCCATAAATAGCCGTTATTATGGACAAGATCAGAATCACCTCGCCATACAACAACCAATCGTGACGTAGTTGCATGACAATCCTGAAAATCCCATAAATACCTAATTTGACAATTACACCTGACATAACCCCCGAAATATGAGACGGAGCAGCGGGATGAGCATGAGGCAACCACGTGTGGAAGGGGATAAAACCTGCTTTAATAGCAAAACCAGAAAAAAGCAGCAAAAAGATCCAGACTGATGTTTTATCGGAAGGCAATTGTGACAGCGCTTCAAAATTAAATGATCCGGTATTGATATAAAGCAAAATGAACCCGAGCGTTAATAATACCACGCTAAGATGCATTTGAACCATATAATTTATTCCTGCTTTTAACGTCTGTTTATTTTGATATTCAAAAATGACTAACATTAAGGAGGATAGTGACATGAGTTCCCACGAAATGATAAAAGCCACTCCTTGTTCAAATATGCATACAAAAATCATTGAAAGGTGGAAAAGGACGTAAAATACCCAGTGTAATTCGAGATTTGTTTTCAGTTTTGAATAAGACTTAAGGTAACCGTTACCATATAAAACACCAGTGACAGAGGTGAAATTGATGATTAATATAAACCAGGCAGAGAGACCGTCTATTCTTAAACCGATATCACCCATTAAGTGCGGTATATTTATCACTCCCGACTGGGTGACATTCGTGAGTGCAAGTATTGATGGAATTGAAGAAAAGGCCGAGTTGATCAGAACAATCAATAAAGCAAGAAGCGGCCTGTATCTCTCTTTAACAATAATTAATCCAATTAGGCCCACAGTAAGTACGAGAGCCATCCATCCTATTAACTGCGTTATTCCCATATATGATAAACAAAAAAATTAAGGGAT